>JAXMKZ010000018.1 GCA_034370385.1 Coriobacteriia bacterium | reverse complement strand
CCTTGCCGATCCCCACTGCCCCGGCCTTCCTCCGGTCCTTCAGCCGGTAGCTTTCACCTTTGATCGTGATCGTCGTCGAGTGATGCAGAAGACGGTCGAGGATCGCGCTCGCGATCACCGCGTCACCGGAGAAGACCTCACCCCACTCGCCATAGCTCTTGTTGGAGGTGAGCACGATCGAGGCGTGCTCGTAGCGCCTGCACACCACCTCGAACAAGAACCCGGCCTCCGCCGGCTTCAGGGGCAAGAAGCCGACCTCGTCGATGATGAGCAGCCGCGGGTGCGTGAACCCGGCCAGGCGCCTCGAGAACGAGTCGTGGGTGCGGGCCTCGGAGAGGGAGGCTATGAGCTTGGCCGCGGTCGTGAACTTGACTTGCATGCGTCGCCGCGCGGCCTCAAGCCCGATCGCGATGGCGATGTGGGTCTTGCCCACCCCGGGAGGACCGAGGAGCACGACGTTTTCAGCGCGCTCGACGAACGCGCAGCTGCAGAGCTCGGTCACCTGCTTGCGGTTCACGGATGGCTGGAAGCTGAAGTCGAACTCGGCAAGCGTCTTTCTGGCCGGGAAGCCCGCCAGGCGCGCGATCGTCTCGCAACTTCTCGCATCGGTCGCCTCCATCTGGCGTGCGAGCAGACACTCGGTGAAGTCGCAAAACGACCGGTCCTTGGCAGCCGCCTCCTCGGCGAGTGCCGGCAACAGCGCGGGGACGTCGGGCAGGCGCAGCCGGTCACACAGGTGCGCGAGCCGCTCATCGGCGAGACTCACGGGCACACCTCCTCGTAGACGGAAAGCGGGCGGACCTCGACTCTCGGCGAGCTCGTGAAAGCGAAGGATGGTCGGCGCGGCGAGTGTGGCGGGACAAGCGGGTAGGTCGGCACCCAGGGGAGCGCCTCGGAGACCGGCGTGAGACCTTCGCGCGTCAGGCGGTCGACGGGTCTCTCACCGGTGGTGCCGTGCTTGCGCACGTTCGCCTCGGCCTCAAGCCAGGCGAGCACCTGGGTGTTCATGTCCTCGACGTCCGTGAAGGTGCGGCCGACTAGAAACGCGTCTTTCACGTAGCCGATCGAGCGCTCGACCTTGCCTTTGGTCTGTGGCCGCGCGGGGCGGCACAGCTGAGGGCTGAACCCGAAGCGCCCCGCGAAGTCCATGAGCGCCTCGTTGAACGTCACGACCGTGCGCGAGTGGACGAGGGCCACGACCTTCGCGTTGTCGTAGAGCACGCGTCTGGGCATGCCGCCGAAGTAGGCGAATGCGCGCGCATGGGCGGACAAGAAGGCGTCGGTCGCACAACTTGTGGCGAACTCGACGTAGAGGAACCGGGAGAAGCCGAGCAGCATCACGAAAGCGTAGACCCTGGTCGGCACGCCGGCTATGTCATGGGATCCGAGCTCGGCATAGTCCACCTGGGCCTGTTCCCCTGGAGGCGTCTCGAAACGGACGACGGTCGTCTTGCGCGGCACGCGGTGAGGACGCGTGAAGTCCTTGAGTATCGAGATCCCGCCGCCGTAGCCCAGGGCGCGGATCTCGTCGAGAAGCCGCCTCACCGACAGCTCGGGGAACTCCCGAAGACGCTCGAGCAGGTAGTCTTTGTACGGATCGAGCTTGCTCGGCATCGGCTTGCGGTGATACTCGGGCGGCCCATCCCTTCTGAGGGTGGCTTTGACGGTGTTGCGGGAGATCCCGAACTCCCGCGCGATCCGGCTGATCGACGCGCCCGCCTTGTGCATCGAGACGATGTCCACCCAGTCCTCCAGTCGCAACACACCGACCCCTCCTCACACGGCGCCTCCGTGCGAGAAGCCTACAGGGTGGTCAGTTTTCGACCGTCAGTAGGTGTTCATTATTGGACCGTCAGCGACA
>JAXMKZ010000017.1 GCA_034370385.1 Coriobacteriia bacterium | reverse complement strand
CTTCGTCCCCGAGACTTCGACGCGCAGGGTGTGGCGCCCTTCGGTCAAGGTGCCCGAGCTCCAGGCCACCTGCCTGTACTTCAGGCCGTTGTTGTAGAGGTCGACGTCGTGGGAAACGCCATCGAGGGTGACCTTGGCGATACCGAAGGACCCGCCCTTGATCGCGACCAGATCGATGCTCTTGCCCCAGAAGGACACCTCGAGCGTCGAACTCGTCACCGAGCTGAAGCGGTAGGTACCGCCCGAGCTACTGCCGTCGGAGTTCTGCGACCAGGTGCCACTGTAGCTAGTCATGGAATCCGACTGCTCGAATCTACGAGGTTGAATCGTCCCGACGACATCGAAGGCATCGACATTCACGCCGGTTCCAGTGCCAAGACCCCTCTGGCCGAGGGACTCGATCGTAATTCGATGAACGCCGTCAGCCAGAAGGCCGCTCGACCACACGGACTGCTGGTACTGGAGGGTGGGCGCGTAGAGGTCGACGATGGTTGTCATGGTCCCGTTCACAGTAACGCGCGCTAGGCCGTAGCTCGGACCCTTCGGTCCGATCCACTCAATTGTCGTGCCGCTGAACGCCAAGTCGACGGTATTGCTGGCGACCGACGTGAAGCGTCCCGAGCCAGCAGACATCTTGGCGTCTGTCGCAAGCGACCAGGTGCCGGTGTAGCTCGTCATCGCGTGGTCTTGCTCATACCTGTTGACCATGCGCACCGAGGCCCTCCTGATGGACTCTGTATTGCCGACGGCGTCGGTGCTGAACCACTCGATGGTGTTGGTGCCGAGCAGGCTGCCCGGGACTGTCAGGCTCGTGCCGGTCGTCCATGTTGAGCCGTTAAGCCGCCACTTGGTGAGCGCGACTCCGGACTGCGTGTCAGTCGCAGCGAGCGAGATGGTCGCGGTCGCGGTATAGGAACCGGCTGCGGCGTTGCTCGTGGTCACCGGGGCCGTGGCGTCTATGCGGACCGTGGCCGTACGGGTCTCCTCGGTGTTGCCGGCGACGTCGATAGCCCGGTACTGCAGCGCGTGGACGCCGCCGCCTGTAATCTCGATGGGGCCGATCGTCGTCGCCACTAGTGAACCGTCCAGTGAGTACTCGATCCTCTCGACGCCGGAAAGGGCGTCGGTAGAGACCACACTGACGGTGGTGTCTGAGGCGACCCAGCTGGTAGGCGCGTTGTCTATGGATGAGGGCGGAGTGGAGTCGAGCAGAACGATGGCTTCGTGGACCTCACTGGTGTTGCCGAGTGAGTCTGTCGCCTGGTAGCGCAGGACCGTGACGCCTTCAGCGCTGACGAGTATGCCGTCCGCGTAGGGCAGTGTCGGCTCAGAACTATCCAGTGAGTAGCGGATCTCGGCAACTCCCACACCGTCATCCGAAGCTGCAAGGCGGACGACCGGTGGAGTCTTGACCCAGCCTGCCGGGGCGTCGTCGGTGATGCCGGGGGCCGTCGTGTCGATGCGGATCGTGGCGGTGCGGGTCTCCTCGCGGTTGCCGACGGCGTCGACTGCCGCATAGAGCAGGGTGTGCGTACCGTCCCCCGAGACG
>JAXMKZ010000016.1 GCA_034370385.1 Coriobacteriia bacterium | reverse complement strand
GCTTCTCAGCCATCGTCAAAGGCACCTTTGTCGCGCCTCCTCGTCGTCGAATGACCCGACGAGACCGACGCTACGCTTCGACGACATTCTTATGTGAGGCAACGAATCAATTTGGACGACATTTTAGGTGAGGCAACTCGGTCGCTTTACGGTGTCACCCCTGTGCGCTACCCTGAACATATGTTCGATTGGAGCGCCGTCGCGCACGAGACGCGGGAGGGATGACCCTGATAGTCCTCGGCATCGACCCGGGTCTTGCCAACACCGGCTGGGGTGTCGTGCGAGTCGAGGGTCCGCGCTGTGAGCCGCTCGCCTACGGCTGCATCAAGACCGCCGCGAGCCAAGAGCTCCCCGCGCGCCTGACACTCATTCACGATGAAGTGCGTGCCGTGGTCGGGCGATTCAGGCCCGACGCGTGCGCCATCGAGAGCATCTTCTTCGGCACGAATGCGAAGAGCGCTTTCGCCACGGGGCAGGCCAGAGGTGTGGCGCTGCTCGCGTTGGCGGGCCACGACATCACGCTCGCCGAGTACTCGCCTGTCCAGATCAAGAGCGTCGTGGTCGGCACGGGCACGGCTGACAAGCGCCAGGTCACCTACATGGTGCGCGCGGCGCTCGGACTCGACCACGACCCGAAGCCCGATCATGCCGCTGACGCGCTGGCGGCCGCGCTCACTCATGCCCGGCTTCACGGGTGGGGTATCGCGACCGCAGAAGCGGTGGGCGCATGATCTCCTTCGTCACGGGACGCGTCCATGCGCGGGCGGCGGGGTATGCCGTCATCGAAGTCGGCGGAGTCGGACTCAGGTTGAACATGAGCACCAACTCGCTTGCCGCACTTCCGACGGAGGGGGACACGGCGACGGTTCACACCCATCTTCATGTCCGGGAGGATGAGCTCACCCTGTACGGCTTCGGTTCGGAGGACGAGCGTGAAGCTTTCGGCGCACTACTCACCGTCTCCGGCGTCGGCCCGAAGGTGGCGCTGGCTGTGCTTTCCGCGCTCACGCCCGACGCCCTGGCCGAGGCGGTCGCTACCCAAGACGTCGCCCTCATATCCGGCGTTCCGGGCATCGGCAGCAAGACCGCTCAACGCATCATTCTCGACTTGGCAGACAAGCTCGGCGCCCTGAGCGGGCCGACGTCGCCGGGTGGCGCTCCTCGCGCTGGATCGGCTCCTGCAGCGGACGCACGAGAGGCGTTGCTCGCGATGGGGTTCAGTGCAGCCGAGGTCGCAGTGGCGCTCAAGGGCGCCCGCGGTGATGACTCCGCCGCGTTGGTGCGCACGGCACTGACTCGACTGGGCAGTGCGTGATGACGGCGTGCGGCGCGGGGGGCGAAGTGCGATGAGCACGGTTTGGGAGGCCGGCAGTACGGGCGATCCCGATGAGGTCGAACGCCTGGTCTCTGCCAGCGTGGTCGAGGAAGACCTGGAGATCGAACGCTCGCTCAGGCCGAAGCGACTGGCCGAGTATCTCGGGCAGGCGCGGGTCAAAGACAACCTCGCCGTGCTGATCGAGGCTGCCAAGCAGCGCAATGAACCTCTCGACCACATTCTGCTGTCAGGACCGCCCGGGCTAGGGAAGACGACGCTTGCCGGGGTCATTGCATCGGAGCTCGGGGTCCGGCTCAAGACGACGAGTGGTCCGGCGATAGAGCGGGCCGGTGACCTCGCCGCAATACTGACGAACCTGGAGCCCGACGACGTACTCTTCATCGACGAGATTCATCGATTGAATCGCGTCGTCGAGGAGATTCTCTACCCTGCGATGGAGGACTTCGTACTCGACATCGTCATCGGCAAGGGCCCCGCCGCGCGCTCACTGAGGCTCGAACTCCAGCGTTTCACTCTCATCGGAGCCACAACGCGGACCGGCCTGCTGACGGGTCCGCTACGCGACCGCTTCGGCATGGCGTTCCGACTCGACTACTACAGCACCGATGAACTGCAGGCCATCGTCGAGCGGTCTGCAGGCATTCTTGGCGTCCAGATTGACTCGGAGGGCGCCACGGAGATCGCTCGTAGAGGCAGAGGGACCCCTCGTCTGGCCAACCGTCTGCTCAAGCGCGTTCGTGACTACGCCCAGGTACGGCACTCAGGTGTGATCAGCGAGGATATCGCAGCGGAGGCGCTCGGTTTCTTCGAGGTCGACCACATGGGTCTTGACTGGATGGATGTGCGAATCCTCACCACACTGGCTGAGACGTTCGCCGGTCGGCCGGTCGGGTTGAGCACGCTGGCGAGCGCCACCGGAGAAGACCCCGAGACGCTCGAGGACGTCTACGAACCGTATCTGCTTCAGTTGGGCTTCATTGTGAGGACCCCTAAGGGACGGCAGGCCACGGCGCGCGCCTACGACCATCTGGGCCTCCCGCGGCCTGCATCCGCACCCGAGCAAGAAGGTCTGTTCTAGGTCACTCGACAAGCCCCGTTATGTTCGCCCATAATCTCGGCGGAGCCGAAAGCGGTTCCTTAGGTTTGCGGCGTGCGACTCGCGCTGGCGATCCTGACAGCACGGGGGAGCGCGTCGCTATGTTTTGCCCCAGCAGGGGGCGGAAAGTAGGGTTTGCATGGCTACCGGTACCGTCAAGTGGTTCAACCCGGACAAGGGCTACGGCTTCATCGAGCGTGAGGGCGGAGAGGATCTTTTCGTCCACTTCAGCGAGATCCAGGGCGACGGCTTCAAGACCCTCGACGAGGGTCAGGCCGTTGAGTTCGACGTCACCCAGGGCCGTAACGGCAAGGATCAGGCGAGCAACGTTACTAAATCCTAGTCCTCGAGCTACAAGGGCGTTTGATTGACGAGTGCAAGGGGCGGTCCCGCGAAGGGGCCGCCCCTTGATCGTTGGGTCGGGTCCCCCGTTTCGTCGGCGTGCCGTGCGAGCATGCTGTCTGACGTGGGCCGGCCGCTGATGCTCTAGAATCCATCGTGAGGGGGTGGCACGTGACCGGCGACGAAGCGCGAAGGCTCAGAATCGAACCGTTGTGGCGGCGAGTTGATGCGAATCGCACTAAGATCGCGGTCTTCGTCGTACTGTTCATCCTTGGCTCGGCGGTGTTGCTGGAGTTTGCCATGATCGTGGTCCCCGGGACGCTGTTGTCGCTGCTGGCCAGCGATACCGAGGTGTACTTCTCCCGGCTTGCCATCGTCGTCGCTTCGACGTTTGGTCTTCTCCTTGCCAGCGGAGCGCTTCTTGCCGCGATCCAGCTGTCAAACGCTGAGGATTGGGTTCGTGCTCGATTCAAGGGGCGCGACTTCGCTCCCGGCGAGGCGCCAGCGCTTGAGATGGCGGTGGCCGACATGGCGCTTGCCGCGGGGCTGGCCGAGCCGCCACGCATCGTGCTGCTTGAGGGTCCGGCTGACGGGGTGAACGCTCTCGCACTGGGCACCACGCGCTCCAAGCCGTTGATCGGGGTGACTCCGGGGTTCCTCTCGGCGATGTCGCCTGACGAGCAGCGTGCGGTTGTGGCGACGCTCACCGCGCGTATTCTGGCCGGCGACATCATGTTCGGGACGGCGCTGGCGGCACTCATGGGTCCGATCAAGGCGATCCGGGGGTTCAACCGGGCAGCGGGCGGCGTTGCGGGCGCGGCCGCCGATGCCGGTTGCGCGAACGGAGGATGCGTCGACACCGGCTGCGTGAACTCAGGGTGTGGCGACACGAGTTGCACGGGGTGCATCGACCTCGACGACGCTGACGCCGGAGGATGCTTCGGCATCATCGGCATCGTGCTGTTCCTCGCCGTCGTGGCGGCGATCACCTACGTGGCCGTGCTGACGGCTGCGTGGATAGTGACGCTCTGGGGCCGCGTTCTGCATCGAACCGCCTACGAGAAGGCCGACGCCGAGGGAATGCTGCTGCTCAAGGATCCGTCACCGATGCTCACCGCGCTGTCGAAGGCGAGCAGGACGTCCAACGCCACCGTCGAGGGCGATTCGAGCTACGACGGGATATTCTATGTGGGCACGAGCGGTACTCCTCGTATCGAGAAGGCCGAGCGGCGGCGCTACGATCGGCTTCGAGAGGTGCTTGGCACCGAGGGAATCGCAGCGGCGAAGCTCGAGTAGGTCAGCAGAGAGGCACGACGTGCAGTATCAGTCTGACTACATCTTGCGTCTGATCGAACAGATGGGTTCGCTCATCCGGCAGGCGCTGTCGCGTGTCGGCGTCCGCGACAGCGAAGAGTCACTCGAGCTCATCGATCAGGCGGTCGTCCTCGCGCTCGCTGTCGACCCTGCCGTGGCCCGTCGGCTTGCCCCCGAGTCGCTGGCGGCCCTGATCGAGCTCAACGTCACCGATGACCGAGTCATCGCCCTGCTGGCCGAGGCGCTCCATGCCGAGGCTGAGATCCTCGAGGGGCAGGCCGAACTGATGGAGGCGTCTCTCAGGCGCTCGCAGGCCGAGGCGGTGCAGGCGCTACTCGACCCCGGTCGCGCCAACTGACGCCCCCCGCGTTGCGGTGAGGGGCGTCAGTGGTTGTGGTGGAAGTCAGGCCCTTCGGGATGACCCTGAGTGTCAGGGTGCCACCGTCTCGGCTACCCACACGCCGTGCAGGTTGCAGCTCTCCATCGCGGCCACATGCGTCCCGGGATCGACGTGCAGCACGCACGACACCTCGGGGTCCATCACGACTGCGGACAGGTCGAACCGTGCAACAGGCACGCCAGCGGCGTGAACCGCAATCCACTCGATGAAGTGGTCGGGCATGTTGGGGTGGCCGACGTAGTGGCCCACCTTCACGCGGACGTGTACCGAGTCGCCGTCACGCGTGCACTCGATGAACGGGGTGTGTTTCTTCTCGTAGTCACCGGCTGAATCGATGTCGTCGACCTTGTTGAGGCCGGCGAGGACGGGTGCGTCACTCATGTCTGCTCCTTATCGGTGTCTTTCGCGGATTGCTGCCGGCCGCTCGCCGGCTAGGGAGTTCTTACCCCTCGTCGGACAGGGATACAATCAGTCCACTTGATCGCTCCTCGCGCAGCGGTCGTCGATCTTGGGCAGGAGGCGCACACCCGTGATACCCCCCATGAGCGTGGCCGACCGTGATCAGGCCATGGTGATCGTCATCGACATCCAGGATCGGCTCGCCACGGTGATGCAGCGCCGAGAAGAGGTCGTCGCGTCCTCCGGTCTCGTCATGCGAGCCGCAGGAATCGTCGGGGTTCCGATCGTCGTGACCAGACAGTACCCGCAAGGCCTCGGCGACCTCGTGGTTGAGATCGACGGGGTTCAAAAGGAGATCGAATCGGCGGGAGCGTCGGTGACGCGTGTCGACAAGATGAGCTTTGACTGCTTCGCAGAACCGCACTTCGCCGAGGCGGTCGGTGGTGCCGGGCGTCGCCAACTGGTACTTGTCGGCATGGAGTCACACATCTGCGTCACCCAGACCGCGCTCTCGGGGATCCGCGAGGGCTACGACGTGCACGTCGTCGCAGATGCATGCTGCAGCCGGGATCTCTACGCTCACGCTACGTCGATGGAGCGGCTCGGGCGCGCGGGTGCGGTCATCACCCTGGCTGAGTCCCTTGGCTACGAGTTGGTAGGCGTGGCTGGTACTCCGGAGTTCAAGTCGCTGCTGTCCGCGGTCAAGGCCGCAGACGCGTCGCGCTGAAGTGGTTGCTCAGGCGAGTGATAAACTGTCCGTCTCCGATTCGGATCATGCGAAGGCGCTCGGGTTCCTTTACGCACGGTGTGGCGACATCATGACCTTACCCGGTCTGCCGGCACGACCCGCAGGCGAGAGGATCGATATCGAGCACGACGGTACGATTCGCCGGCTCTTCTAGAGACGAAGGGACTGTGACAGTGACGACGACCATAGATGGGCGCCTGGTGGCCGAAGCAACTAAGGCGCGCGCGGCACGGCTCATCGATCGCGTGCGGCAGGCGGGGGTCGAGCCCGGACTTGCGGTCGTACTGGTGGGCGATGACCCCGCGTCGCACAGCTACGTCCGGATGAAGGAGCAGGACTGCGCGGACGTCGGAATCAGATCAATCGATCATCGGCTGGCAGCTGAGACGACGCAGGAGGAGCTGATCGCACTCATCGATGAGTGCAACGCCGATCCGATGGTGCACGGAATCCTCGTCCAGCTGCCGCTGCCCTCACATCTGGATGAAGAAGCTGTGCTGGCACGCGTCTCGGCCGAGAAGGACGTAGACGGACTGCATCCTGAGAACCTTGGACGCCTGGTGCGAGGGCTGCCCGGCCCGCGGGCCTGTACGCCGTGGGGCGTGATGGCGCTGCTCGACCACTACGGGATCGACGTGGCCGGCAAGCGTGCGGTGGTGATTGGTCGCTCCGCCATCGTCGGCAAGCCCCAGGCGCTGATGCTGCTTGAGCGAAACGCCACCGTGACCATCTGTCACAGCCGTACGGCCGATCTGCCTGCTGTGTGTCGCGAAGCCGACATCCTCGTGGCCGCTGTCGGTCGAGCCGGAATGGTCACCGCTGAGTATGTGAAGGAGGGAGCCGTGGTCATCGACGTCGGCATCAACCGTACGCAAGCCGGGCTCGTGGGCGACGTCGACTACGCGGACGTCTCTGCGGTGGCCTCTGCCATCACTCCGGTACCCGGCGGTGTGGGTCCGATGACGAGGGCGATGCTTGTGATGAACACGGCGCAGGCCGCCGCCAAGGTCGCCTCGGTGGAGGTGTCCTCATGAGGCGCGGTGTCTGGGCAGCCGTCCTGTGCATCGGCTGGGTGCTGCTGGCAGCGCAGGGTGCTCTTGCCGCCGCACCGCTTGCCACCGGTGCGATGCAGGTCCAGGTGTGGCCCGAGGAGGTGCCCGGCGGTGCCGTCGTGATCGCATCGCTGACCGTGCCGGATCGGACGCCGCTGCCCGCAACGGTGCGCATTCCGGTGCCCGAGGGGTTGAAGGTTGACTGGGCGGGTGAGATCTCGGGAGTCAATCCGGAATCAGACGTCGTTCGACCCTTCGTGCTGAAGATGGGCGCAAAGGGACAGTACGCCGAGTTCGAGATCAGCACCACACGCGAAGCGCAGATCGATATGTCGACACTGTCGCTTGTCACCGAGGGTGACACCACGCAGGTCCTACTTCCCTGGGTGCAGAGCGCGCCGGCCAGTGAGACGCTCTTCTCCGTGAGGCTTCCGGCGGGGACCGAGCTCTCAGAATCGTCACCTGAGCAGTTCGGGAAGCCGAGTATGAACGACATCGGCGAGTCGCTGTATGCGCTCGAGACGCAGACGCTTGACGAAGGCGAAGCGCTTCCGGTGACGCTTGAGTATCGCAGGAAGGCGCCCGCGACGGCCTCAAGCG
This sequence comes from Coriobacteriia bacterium, assembly GCA_034370385.1. NCBI lineage: Bacteria > Bacillati > Actinomycetota > Coriobacteriia > Coriobacteriia bacterium. The sequence continues at coordinate 41,193 of JAXMKZ010000016.1, read as the reverse complement.
AGGGCGGCGACACGATCATTGCGTGGCTCTTCGTGCTGCTCGGATTGGCGGTCGTCGTTCTGGTCGTCGTCATCATGCGGCAGCGATCGCGTCCGGCACATCTCGAAGAATGACCGGCGAAATCCTGCGGTCGTCGTCAGCCCGCGACACGGTCGCGCTCCATGCGTGCTGTGGCCCGTGCCTGATTGAGCCGCTCGATGCGCTGCGGAGCGAGGGTCACGAGGTGATCGTCGTATTCGCCAATCCCAACATCCAGCCGCTCGAGGAGTATGTGCTGCGCCGGGACACCTTGGAAAGCTACGCGCGCACACACGGGATTCGGACGGTGGAGATCGATGTGGGCCCCGAAACGTGGCGTGACGCGGCGGGTGATGCTTCCCGGCCCGAGCGATGCCGTGCGTGCTATCGCGTGCGGCTCGGGCTCGTGGCGCAATGGGCGGCGCGCAATGGGGTCGATGCGGTGGCGACGACCCTGAGTGTCAGCCCGTACCAGGACGCAGAAGCGATTGCCGAAGAGGGGCGTGCGGTAGCTCAGGAGGCGGGCATCGGCTTCATCGAGAGGGACTACCGGGAGCGTTATCCGGTCGCGACGAGACGCTCGCGCGCCGAGGGCATGTACCGGCAGAACTACTGCGGGTGCCTCCCGAGTCGTGCCGAGGCGGAGGCGGAACGAGAAGCCCGACGACGCACGAAGGAAGCACAGCGGCGATGCCCTGAGGGCTAGGGAGCAGCGGGGCCGACGGGTCTCTCGCGGACTTCCGGCTCGCAAGCCCCACACTCCTCGCAGCCCATGCCGGCTGCACGCTCGCGCGCCTTGCGCTCGGCATCCCGCGCCTGTATCTCGGGGATCTTGCGCGCGTAACGCGCCATGCGAAGCGGCTGGAAGCTCGGGCCCCACCCGGTTGTCGTGCGATTCTCGAGCGCGGCCCGAAGATCGTCCACGCCCTCTCCGGGGTAGTAGGTCCGGCTCGTGCCGACCACGGTGAGCATGTGGGCATCGCTGCCCCCGGTGGCAGCAAGCCGGCCGCGATGCTCGCGCCAGAAACGCCGGGCGTGGAAGTTGGCAAGCATAAGCATCGGAGTGGAGTTGGCCACTTCGATTCCATCGAACGGCGCCGTTTCGTAGACCTCGCGCTCGCCCCTGCACAGACCGTGCTTGTGCCACCACTTCGGTGCAAAGGGGTGTGCGGCGATTGCGAGCCCACCCTGGGCATGGATGGCCGCGATGGTCGAGAGCGCGTCCATTCCCGGGCGTACGTTCGTGGGAGTGAACAGCCCGAGGATATGTCCGTCCGAACTCTCGACCTCTTGACCGACGATCACGTCGACGCGGTAGTCGTGCGCGAGCGACGCGGCCTCGAGGGCGCCTTCGTTGGTGTTGTGGTCGCAGATCGCAATGACCGACAGGTCCGTGGCTTCCGACGCCCATTCAAGCACGTCACGAGGACCGGCCGTCCCATCGGAGGCGGTCGTGTGGACGTGCAGATCGGCTGAGGACTTGGGGCGCTTCATTCGCCGCGTATCGTAGCATCTCGGCGGGGTCCTTCGGGCAGGGTCGTGCGCTACACTCGGGGGGATTCGTCGCCGTACGTGAGGTGGAGCAGCGTGCACACTGAGGACTTCGACTACGAGTTGCCGAGTGGGCTCATCGCCCAGCGTCCCTCCGAGCCGCGCGATTCCTGTCGGCTGCTTGTCGTCGACCGCGGCAGTGGCCAGATGGATCACCGGGTCTTCAGCGACCTGCCGGAGTACCTGGTGCCCGACGACCTGCTGGTGGTCAATGAGACGCGCGTGTTGCCCGCCCGCCTGAACGGAGTCAAAGACGAGACCGGCGCGTCGATAGAGGTGCTGCTGCTCCGTGAGCGCTACGAGGGCGCTTGGGAGTGCTTGGTCAAGCCAGGGAGAAAGGTGCAGCCCGGGGTCCGTCTTCTGTTCGCCGACGGCAGGATGACCGGACTCGTCGTCGACGTGATCGATGACAGGGGAGGGCGCCTCGTGCAGTTCCGCACCGATGGCGCGGCGATGCTCGACATAGTCCATGAGATCGGCGAGATGCCGCTACCTCCCTACATAACGAAGCCGCTCGCGGACCCCGAGTCGTACCAGACGGTATTCGCTCGGGGTGAACGAAGCGCAGCGGCGCCCACGGCCGGCCTTCACTTCACGCCCGCTCTTCTCGAGCGGTGTCGTGAGGCAGGCGCCGAGATTGCCACGGTCGAGCTCGATGTAGGGCTTGACACCTTCCGACCGGTGGTCGAGGAGGACCCGCGCGACCATCAGATCCACTCGGAGCACTACCGGGTCTCGGTAGAGACGGCAGCGGCCGTCGAGAGGGCGCGCTCGCGAGGCGGGCGCATCATCGCGGTGGGGACGACGAGTGTCCGCGCGCTTGAGAGCGCCACGACCGAGAACTCGGTGACGAGTGCGGTGGATGGGTCAACCAGCCTCTTCATCATGCCGGGCTATCGGTTCCATGCCACCGATGCGATCGTGACGAACTTCCACGTGCCGCGATCCACGTTGCTCATGATGGTGAGCGCCTTCGCCGGGCGTGAGCTTCTGATGCGGTCCTACGCAGAAGCGATCGAGCGGCGGTACCGGTTCTTGAGCTTCGGCGATGCGATGCTTATCGTCTGACGAGGTCGGCCCTACTCAGTGGCGGGCGTCCACCAGGTCCAGGCGTCGCCCAGATCGGGCTGTGTGTTCGGGGGTAGCGCTATGCCTTCGGTTGCAGAGCCCGCCGTGCGAACGTACACGGGGGGCTGTATCTCCTCGTCGAAGAGCTTGAAGGTCGGGCTGCCATCGGACGATGAGGGTTCGGTTATGCCGCTGGGGAGTGTCACGCGCTCACCGAAAGCCGTGATGGGACCGCTGCGCAGGACATACGTCCGCCCCTGGAACGTGGTCGTGACCCGATCGAATCCAAGCATCGACTGATCTTCCAGCTGGATGAAGAGTCGCGAGGGTTCGCCTGCTCCGAAGAGCGTGCGGCTCGTGGCGGACCTGCCGGTGTCGAGTGCCGTGCGCGCGGAGCCCTGCTGAGTCAGCGAGCCGCGTGTCACCGAGGAGTCGACGCCGGTCGACCGATAGACCACACCGTCCACCACGATGAATCCCGTGCTGACGGATCCAACGGCCTGCGGCACGCCTGGGACGGCGTCGGCAGTGGGTGAGGTCGCAGCGGTTCCTGCCGCAGACTGATCCTTCTGGTCGTCGTATCCGGCATCGTAGGTGGACTCGAGAACCGTGATGCCGTCGGTAGAGGGCTCAGCCATGATGCTCCGCATGCCGGCGACGGCGCCGAACCCGGCGGCGACGAAGATCATCGCTGCCGCTGTCGTCCAAGCGACGACCGCTTTGCGGTGACGCGGGTCGGACAGTCGCGCCCAGAGCGCCGCACCGTCAGAAGCGGGGGTCCGGTCGGGGAGCCCCGCGGGAAACGGCACCACGTCCGCGGGCAGATCGGCGCGGGCGGCTTGCAGGCGCACGGTGGTCATGATCCGGTCGGCGAGGTCCGCGGGCGGCTCAGGCGTGGGCGCGCTTCTGACCTCCACGAGAGCCCGCACGTAGGCGGCGCATTCCAAGCAGCCGCGGCAGTGGTCCTTGGCGCGTTCGAGTGATCCGGTGTCGGTCCACTCAGAATCCAGCGCCTCGGACACGATCTGCTGGGCCTCCAAACACTCCATCATGCGCTACCTCCCCGCGTGAGTTCGAGTGTTGCGGCAAGGGACTTGCGCGCGCGAAAGACCCGCGATTTGACGGTGCCGACCGGCACGCCGAGCGACTCAGCCGCTTCGGCGTAGCTCAGCTCGAAGAGGGCGACAGCCGAGAGTGCATCACGGTCCTCGGGCGCAAGACTGCGCATCGCGTGTTCCACCGCCGCGCTCAGAACCACCTTGTCTTCAAAGCCGCCATCGACAGCGGGCGCGTCGAAGGGGTCCACCGGTACCGGCCTGCGCCGCCCAGCACGCACTTCGTCGAGACATGCGTTGCGGGTCACCCGGTACAGCCAGGTCGAGAAGCGAGAGCGCTCGTCGAACGTGGCGAGCGATCGGTACACCTTGATGAACACCTCCTGCGTGACGTCATCTGCAGACGTCGGGTCGCCGAAGAAGCGCAGCGCATGCGCGTAGACGGCCCGCGTATGACGCTTCACCAGCGTCTCGAATGCGTCGAGGTCGCCGCTACGTGCCGCCGCGACCAGTGGGGCATCCTCGGCGTGATCGTGGTCCATTTCGCTCCATTGGACGCCTCGTGCTGCAGGATGGTTCTCGCATACTCAAGTCTAGCGCGAACGATCGGCCCCGCGTGTACAATCGCCGCCATGGCCATCTTCGATCTCGAACTCATCGCGCGTGATACGAGCACCGCAGCACGCGCGGGCAGTTTCGCGACCGCGCACGGCGAGATACCCACTCCGCTCTTCATGCCGGTCGGCACGCGGGCGAGCGTGAAGGGTGTCACCCCGGATCAGCTCGAAGCCGTGGGGGCGCACGTCGTTCTCGCCAATACGTACCACCTCTTTCTGCGGCCGGGCGACGAGCTCATCGCTGAAGCCGGTGGGCTGCACTCGTTCATGAACTGGGAGCGTCCGATTCTCACGGATTCGGGGGGCTTTCAGATATTCAGTCTGGCCGACACACTGAAGCTCACCGATGAGGGCGTGCGTTTTCGATCCATCGTCGATGGCTCGTGGCACTCTTGGACGCCGGAAGACAACATGCGGATTCAGCAGAACCTCGGCGCCGACATCATCATGCAGCTCGACCAGTGCCCGCCGTATCCGGCTGAGCGTGAGCTCGTTGAGACGGCTGTCATGCGAAGCGCGGCATGGGCGCAGCGGTGCCGCTCCGCGCACGCGCGTGAGGATCAGGCCCTTTTCGGTATCGTTCAGGGCGGCGTGCACACGGACTTGCGGCTCCGCAGCGTCGAGATGCTCGCCGAGATCGGTTTCCCCGGTTACGGCATCGGAGGCTACTCAGTCGGGGAGCCACACGATCTGATGCTGGAGTCGCTCGCACCCGTCTGCGACGCCTTGCCCGCCGACCGGCCCCGATACCTCATGGGCGTCGGCAATCCGACCACCATGCTCGAGGCGATCGGTCTGGGGGTCGACCTGTTCGACTGCGTGCTTCCGACCCGCACTGCGCGGCTTGGGACGGCCTTCTCAAGCGAGGGCAGGCTCAACATGCGCAATGCGCGCTTCACGCGTGACTTCGGCCCGCTCGACGCGGAGTGCTCCTGCTCCACGTGCTCGAAGTACACGAGGGCGTACCTGCGGCATCTGGTCAACACCAAAGAGATGCTCGGGTCCACTCTGCTCAGCATCCACAACCTTCACTACCTGATCGAGCTGACGAGGCGGGCACGAGCATCGATCGTGCAGGGCGAGTACGGGGAGTTCCTCGCCCGGTGGAGGGATTCGCCCGCCGCCGACGACTTCTGACGCGTGGTCGCGGAGCGAATCGCGTCAGGTCGCCGAAAGAGCTTCTTCCGCATCGCGTGAGGGGCGGGTATTATGGGACGCCGACTGTGCCCGATGGGCGCGGTCGGTATGCGGCTGTAATCGAGATGGAAAGGCCCGGCGAACATGGGACAAAACAGCCAACTGCTGTTCATCATCGGGATGGTCGCCGTGTTCTACCTGCTCGTCTTGCGACCGCAGCAGAAGAGGGCCAAGCAGCAGCGCCAGATGCTTGATGCGTTGTCCGTGGGCGACGAGATCGTGACGATCGGCGGCATCTACGCCATCGTGGTAGAGACCGGCGAGAGGCTTCGAGTACGCGTCGTCGATGGCACTGAGCTCGAAATCGCACGTCAGGCGGTTGGACGAGTGCTGTCGGAAGACGAAACTGGCTCGTCGACCGGTGACGACGCGACGACCGGTGAGCACGATGCCGACGAGGCGCCGGCTCAACTCGCCGAAGAAGCCCCGTCTGACACGTCCGCCGACGCGCCCGCAGCTGACCACTAGGAACCACGCCCCGGATGGGGCTCAGGATACGCGCAAGTACGGAAGGTAGGAGCATGGACCAGAAGCAACAGAATGTGCTGTTGATCGTGGTGACCGTGGTCTTGATGATCGCCTCGTGGGCCATGCTATGGCCTCCGGGAGAGCGAATCACCAAGGGCCTGGACATCCAGGGAGGACTCGCGGTCATTCTCACCGCGCAGGAGACCTCTGATACCCCGGTGACGACGGCGGTCATGGATCGGGCTGAACTCATCGTCATCAATCGGGTCGACGGGCTTGGCGTCAAGGAAGCCACCGTGCAGCGTCAGGGCAACGATTCGCTCCTCATCCAGATCCCCGGCATCAGCGACCCTGATGCAGCTCTCAAGGTACTTGGTGAGACGGGCCGACTCGAGTTCGTCGATGTCGATTCGATCACCGACACTGCTACCGCCGCCGCGGTCAAGGCCAACGACCAGAACGTCGAGCTCAAGGCCGGGACCTACACGCCCATCACGGTGGACGGCGTTCCGCTGACCGGTGCGGTCGTGAAGACCGCAAGCGTGTCCCAGAACCCCCAGACGGCCGAGATCGAGGTCAACCTCTCGATGAGCGCCGAGGGCGGCAAGGCGTGGGGCAGCTACACGACGAGCAGCATCGGCAAGCAGGTGGCCATCGTTCTTGATGGCGTCGTGAAATCCGCGCCGGTGGTGCGCTCCGCGATCACGGACGGTCAGACGGCTATCTCGGGGGGCTTCACGGCCGAAGAAGCCAAGCGGCTCAAGACGGTTCTTGAGGCCGGAGCTCTTCCCGTCTCGCTCGAGCCTTCCGAGTCGCGGGTCGTCGGCCCGACGCTCGGTCAGAATGCGTTTGACCAGGGTGTCACCGCCGCCCTCGTGGGCCTGGGGCTCGTCAGCTTGTACATGCTGGCTTTCTACCGTGGGCTGGGACTGCTCACGGTGGGGGCACTCGTGACGTTCGCCTCCTTCTTCTTGGGAATTCTCGCCTTCATGTCGAGCCTCGGTGTGTTCGCTCTGACGTTGCCGGGCTTGGCAGGTATCGTTCTCACCATCGGCCTGGCCGCCGACTCATCCATCTTGATCCTTGAGCGTTTCCGCGAGGAAGTGCGCATGGGCAAGACCGTCAGGTCGGCTGCGAACTCCGGCTCCAAACACGGCATCATGACAAGCATCGATGCCGACCTCGTGACCCTCGTGTCGGCTGCCTCCCTGTACTTCGTGGCGATCGGCCCGGTCAAGGGCTTCGCGCTGACGCTCATGTTGGGCATCTTCTGCGACATCATCATGATGCTGCTGTTCAAGCGACCGGTGCTGATGCTGCTTGCCGAGAGCGTCATCCCCAAGAACCTCAGCCTGTGGGGCGTGCCTTCTCCGGATGCTGTCGCGCCCTCTGCGAAGGGTACGAAGGGGGGTGTCGCAGGTGCCTAACATCAACTTCCTCGGAAATCGCAAGATCATGTTCGCGATCTCGGGCGTCCTGCTGGCCGTGTCTATCGGCTCGCTCCTCGTGGTCGGCCTGACCTTCGGCGTCGAGTTCCTCGGAGGCACGGCGATCAGCGTGTCCAATACCGGCGACGTCACCTCGGCGCAGATGACCCAGGCGTTCAAAGACGCCGGCGTGGATGCACCGAATGTCCAGACCACCGAGGTCCGTGGTGTCAATGGATTCATCATCAGGACTCCGGTCACCGATCCTACGGAGTCGGCTTCTCAGGTGACCGAGGTGGCCAAGGAGCTCAGTATCCCCCTGGGCACCTTCGAGGTGACCACGATCGGTCCCGGATGGGGCGAGAACATCACGAACCGTGCACTGATGGCACTCGGTATCTCGCTTGCGGCCATCCTCCTCTACATATCGGTCCGGTTCGAGTACAAGATGTCGATCACGTCGGTCGTTGCTGTTGTGCACGACATCCTGATCACGCTTGGCATCTATGCGCTGCTTGGCTATGAGGTCACGCCGAACACGATTGCGGCGCTGCTCACGATCTTGGGCTATTCGCTCTACGACACGATCGTCGTGTTTCACCGCATCAAGGACAACGCGCAGCACCTCCAGAAGCAGTCCTTCATGCAGATGGCGAACACCTCGCTCAACGAGGTCATCGTTCGCTCTATGAACACCACGATCACCTCGCTCATCCCGGTTCTCGCGATGCTGTTCTTCGGTGGCGAGGCGCTGCGTGACTTCGCGCTCGCGCTGTCGATCGGCCTGCTCGTGGGAGCCTATTCGTCCATCGGCGTTGCGTCTCCGCTCTACGCTCTGTGGAAGGAGTCGGAGCCCCGCTACGCCGCGCTTCGCAAGAAGTACGCAGACGCATAGGGCTTCTGCTTCGGTAGATGATGGATTCGACGGGGTCGGCACCGCCAGGGTGTCGGCCCCGTCCGCTAGGATGAGTTGATGAGTATCAGAAGCGATCGCACACCATGGATACTGGCGCCCGTTGATGAAGCGGTCGTCACCTCGCTCGCCGACGGTGTCGGGCTTTCGCGCGTGACCGCACGGGTGTTGGCCGTGCGCGGCGTGACGGGACTCGAGGATGCACGCCGGTTCATGGAGCCCTCCCTTGAGGGTGACTGGCTCGATCCGGCGCTGATACCTGGAATGGACGAGGCATCCGAGCGGGTGGCGCGCGCGGTCGAGGGTGGCGAGCGGATCGTCGTGTTCGGTGACTTCGACCTTGACGGCATCAGCGCGGCTGCGGTGCTCGCTCGCGGACTGCGCGAGTTGGGGGCGGAGTGTGAGGCGGTCGTACCGCACCGCTTCGGCGAGGGGTACGGGCTGTCCGAAGGTGCCATAGAGCGAGCGGTCGCCTGCGATCCATCCCTGCTGGTCACCGTCGATACCGGTGTGTCGAGTTCGCACGAAGTCGAGATGCTGCGTGCGCGCGGCATCGACGTCGTGGTCACCGACCATCACGAGCCCTCCGACAGCGTCCCCTCAGGCGTCCCGGTGGCAAACCCGAAGCTTCGTGCCGACTGTCCGTCCCGTGACCTGTCCGGGTCCGGGGTGGCACTGAAGCTCGTTCATGCCGTCGGGGCCAGGCTCGGGCGCCCGGACGTGTGGCGCGGGCTCGTCGACCTGGCGATGCTGGGCACGGTCGCCGACATCGTCCCTCTGAGCGGCGAGAACCGCGCGCTCGTTCGCGAGGGTGTCAGAGCGGTCGCGGCGAAGCCCCGAGTCGCCCTGGCGGCACTATGCGCGGTCGGTGGGGTGTCGTGTGCGGCCTTGACGGCCGGCACCGTCGCCTATTCTCTGGCCCCTCGTCTGAACGCGGCGGGGCGCATGGCCGATCCGACGGTGGCCCTTGACTTGTTGCTCACCGATGACCCGGTGCGCGCCGAGACGCTTGCCAACGCCCTCGACGAACACAACCGGATCCGCCAATCGGTCGAAGCGGACCTCTACGAGGCCGCCTCGGCGCTCGCGGAACGCACCTACCGGGGTGAACGCGGCCTCGTGCTGGCGGGTGAGGGGTGGCATGAGGGGGTCAAGGGAATCGTCGCTTCGAGGCTGGCTGGCCAGTACGGGGTGCCGACGATCCTGTTCGCCATCGAAGACGGGGTGGCGAAGGGTTCGGGCCGCTCGGTCGGGCGGGTCGATCTGTTCCGGGCCATCGAGGCATGTGCGAGCCTGACTGAGCGCTTCGGAGGACACGCGGCCGCTGCGGGCCTGACGGTAGGAGAGGCGAATCTCGATGCGTTTCGCGAGGCGTTCGTTGCACATCTTGATGCGCTGCCCCCGGAGCTGTTCGAGGTTTCCGTGTCTATCGATGCCGAGGTGGCGCTTGACGAGGTGAGCATCGAACTCGGTGCTGAGCTTTCGCTGCTCGAGCCATTCGGGCAGGCGAACAGGCGCCCGGTCTTGCTGGCGAGCGGCGTATTCATGAACGGGCGCGATCGCGTGGGCCGTGGGGCCGCCCATCTGAAGTTCACCGCGTTCGATGGCGTCGCGTCGGTTCCCGCCATCGCGTTTCGCTGTCGCGATGTCGATTCGTACTGCGTCGAAGAGGGTCCTGTGGACCTTGCGTTCGAACTCGACGTCGATGAGTGGCGCGGTCGTCGCCGGGTTCAATTGATCGTCCGGGACATTCGCCCGTCCGCCAGCGCCCGCCGCGAAGAGCCGGCCGCCGACCTGGTCGCCGACCTGTTCGCGCGTGCCGATGAGCTTCTTGCGCGCGAGGAGTACGCAGGTATAGAGGAAGCGCCGTCGTTTCACACGAAGCTCGCCGGCGTGACCTTCGAAGGCCGCCAAGAGGTCCTCGAGAGACTCTCTGCTGCGGCACCCCTGCGGCTTGTCCGGCAACCGGACAACCCGCATGATGCCAACGCGTGCGCGCTGCTCGACTCCCATGGCGACCAAGTGGGGTTCTTCAATCGGCGGCTGGCCGGAGTGCTCGCGCCCGCAATCGACCGTGGTGTCGAGTACGACGTCGAGGTATCTGAGGTCACGGGGGGCGACGCCGGACGTTCTCGCGGCGTCAACGTGCTCGTGACTCGGCGCGATGCCGCTCTCATCGATGTTGAGCGCGAAGAAGACCGTGCCGCCGCCCGCGCTGCGCTCGCCGTCCTTGACCCGGACGCGTTGAACAACGAGCTCGTGGCCCGATTCATCGGCGATCGCCAGCTTCATGATGCCCAGGCCGAGGCACTGCGACTGCTGGCCGAGGGGCGATCCACCCTCGTGGTCATGGCCACGGGTCGTGGGAAATCACTCATCTTTCACCTCCATGCCGCGCGTACCGCGCTCGCGTCCGGGCGTGCCAGTGTCTTCGTCTACCCGCTGCGCGCACTCGTCGCCGATCAGGCCTACCACCTCACTGAGGCATTCGCCGAGGTGGGACTGTCGGTCAAGGTCGTCACCGGCGAGACGTCGGCCACTGATCGCTCCGAGTCGTTCTCGGCACTGGCAGATGGCTCGCTCGATGTCGTCTTGACGACGCCGGAGTTCCTGCACTTCCATTCGGCACGCTTCGCCGAGTCCGGTCGAATCGGGTTCGTCGTGGTGGACGAGGCGCACCATGTGGGGTTGTCGCGCGCAGGCAACCGGCCCGCATACGCTCGGCTCGGGGACGCCATCGCGTCACTCGGCTCGCCGACCGTCCTGGCCGTCACGGCGACAGCCTCAGATGATGTGGCCGCGCAGATCCGGTCCACATTGGGCATCACGCACGTGGTGCTCGATCCCACGGTGCGGGACAACCTTCTCATCGCTGACCAGCGCGGAGTCGTCGATCGCGACGCCGAACTTCTCAAGATCGTGCAGGCGGGAGACAAGGCGGTCGTCTACGTGAACTCGCGCGACGCATCCGTGCGCTTGGCCCGCTTGGTGCGCAAGGGCGTTCCCGGGCTCGCGTGGAAGACTGCGTTCTACAACGGCGGGCTGTCGCGTTCGGTGCGCCACGCGGTCGAGCGGGCGTTTCGCACGGGCGAGGTACGACTCGTCGTGGCCACGAGCGCTTTCGGCGAGGGCGTCAACATCCCCGACATCCGCAACGTTGTGCTCTACCACTTGCCCTTCAACGACGTCGAGTTCAACCAGATGGCAGGCAGGGGAGGGCGCGATGGCGCCACGGCGCGCGTGCACCTGCTGTTCGGCGAGAAGGACGCGCGCATCAACGAGCTGATACTGTCCACGCTCGCGCCGCCGCGCGACGATCTCGCCACGCTCTACCGTGTCTTGCGCCAGACCGCCGGCCGCGAGGGGGTCGGGTTCGAGATCACCAACGCCGAGCTTGCCGAGGCGTGCGGGCGAGCCGCGCGCGAGTGTCGGCTCGATGACCGCGGGGTGTCCAGTGCGCTCGGGGTCTTTCGTGAGCTTGGGCTGGTGACGGGGGAGGGCCACGGGGCGTACCGCCGCCTGACCCTTGTGGAGCCGGCGGCCAAGGTCGACCTGGCCGCAAGCGTCCGCTACACCGAGGGGCTCGACGAGATCGCCGGCTTCGCCGAGTTCAGGGAGTGGGCGCTTGCCGCTGGCGCTCCCGAGTTGCTGGCGCGCTTCAACCGTCCTATCCTGCCGACAGCCACCTGACCCCTCCCCAAGGAGGCGTGCACTCTCCGTGCCAGCGACGCTCGAACAGATTGAAGCGCAGGTCAGGGCGTACAACCCTGACGCGGATCTGACCGGACTCGATGAGGCCTACGAGTTCGCCGCTGCCGCTCATCACGGACAGTCGCGCAAGAGCGGCGAGGAGTTCGTCAGCCACCCGCTTGAGGTCTCGCTCATTCTCGCGGAGCTGCATCTGGACACAGCCACGCTCAAGGCGGCCCTGCTCCACGACACGGTGGAAGACTCCGACGTCACCCTAGAAGACGTTACGAAGCTGTTCGGCGAAGAGGTCGCAGGGCTCGTCGACGGAGTGACGAAGCTCGGCCGGATCGAGTTCGAGTCAGTCTCCGAGCAGCAGAGCAACAACCTACGCAAGATGCTCATCGCCATGGCCAAGGATATCCGGGTCATTCTGATCAAGCTCGCCGACCGGTTGCACAACATGCGCACGCTCTCCGCACTGCCGGCGGAGCGGCGCATCGACAAGGCGCGCGAGACCATGGAGATCTACGCCCCACTCGCGCATCGGCTTGGGATATCCCAGGTGAAGTGGGAGCTTGAGGACCTCGCCTTCTTCTATCTCGAGCCCCTCAAGTTCCACCAGGTGTCACGTATGGTGGCCGAGAGTCGCGAAGAGCGCGAAGCGTATGCACGGCAGGTCATCGAGACGCTACGCGATGAGCTTGTGCAGGTGGGCATCGACTCCGAGATCGGCGGTCGTCCGAAGCACCTCTACAGCATCTACCAGAAGCTGGTGGGCAAAGGTAAGGACTTCAACGAGATCTACGATCTCATCGCGCTTCGCGTGATCGTGGACTCTGTCAAGGATGTCTACGGGGCGCTTGGCACCGTTCACAGCATCTGGAAGCCGGTACCGGGACGCTTCAAAGACTACGTCGCCATGCCCAAGTTCAACATGTACCAGTCGCTTCACACGACGGTGATCGGGCCGGCCGGCCGACCGCTTGAGATCCAGATCCGGACCGAAGAGATGCACCGGACGGCAGAGTACGGCGTCGCAGCGCACTGGCGCTACAAGGAAGGCCTGCGCGGCGACGAGTCGTTCGACGAGAGACTCGCCTGGCTCCGCCAGATGCTCGAGTGGCAGACGTAGCTCAAGGATCCACGCGAGTTCATGGAAGCACTCAAGATCGATCTGTTCGAGGAAGAGGTCTTCGTCTTCACGCCGAAAGGCGATGTGATCTCGCTCAAGACCGGATCGACGCCCATCGATTTTGCGTACGCGATTCACACCGAGGTCGGGAACAAGACCGTCGGCGCCAAAGTGAACGGCTCGATCGTACCGCTCGCCTACGAGCTGCAGATGGGCGATAGAGTCGACATCCTGACCAACAAGAGCGCCAAGCCAAGCCGCGACTGGCTCAACATCGTGAAGACGTCGTCCGCGCGCAGCAAGATCCGCAACTACTTCTCCAAGGCCACCCGAGGCGACGATCTTCAGCACGGGCGTGATGAACTGGCCAAGGTCATGCGCAAACACGGCGTCGGCATCGGCTCGAAGACCGCGGAGAAAGCACTGGACTCGGTCGCCGGGGAACTCAACTTCGGCAAGTGCGACGACGTGCTCGCGCAGATAGGTGCGGGCAAGCTCTCCGCCAAACTCGTCGGAACGAAGCTCCTCAAGCGCATGAGCAAAGATGGTGATGGGCCCGACGCGTGCAAGACCCCTGCCGAACCACCGCTTCCTCTGGACCAACCCATGGTCGCCCCGAAGCGGGCCCGCAAGCGCGTCGGCGGGGGCGTTGTGGTCAAGGGTATCGACGACGTGCTCGTCCGGCTGGCGCGGTGCTGCAACCCGGTCCCGGGCGATGACATCATCGGATTCGTGACGCGGGGGCGCGGCGTGTCGGTCCATCGGAAAAGCTGCCCTAACGCCGGCGAGCTGCTCAGTAGCCCCGAGCGTATCATCGAGGTCGAGTGGGACACGTGCACCAAGGCGACGTACCAGGTGGAGATCTACGTGGAGGCGCTCGATCGGCTCCGCTTGCTCCAAGAGGTCACGATGGCGATAGCGGAGTCGGGCGTGAACATCCTCTCTTCGGCGACCACCACGCACAAGGACGGCATCGTCGACATGCGGTTCCTTTTCGAGATCGGCGAGATGGACCGGCTCGACGCGCTCCTGCGCGACGTGCGCGGTGTCAATGGTGTGTTCGAGGCCCGGCGCATGCTTCCCGGCGAGGCGACCCAGAAGAAGGGGCGCCCGTGAGAGTCGTACGTATCACCGTCGGAGCACTCGAGACCAACTGCTGGGTGGTCTCCGATGCACTTGGGGGCCCCTCGGTCGTGATCGACCCCGGTGACGATGCCCCTGAGATCCTCCGCGAGTTGGGAAGCGGCGCCTGCGCGGCCGTGATACTGACCCACGCGCATTTCGACCACGTGGGAGCCGTCGCCCAGGTGCTTGCCGCCGTCGACGCTCCGCTGCTGATCCACTCATCCGATGCCGACAGGCTGACGCATGACGCGCCCCACGGAACGGGTGGCGCCGCCTTCGGCTTCGCCGGTGTCACCGCTCCTGCCGCCGACCGGCTTCTGGAAGACGGTGACACCATTGAAGCCGGTGCGCTCGAGCTTCGCGTGCTCCACACGCCCGGCCATACGCAAGGGGGAATCTGCCTGTTTGTCGAAGACCCCGAAGGGGGAGCCGCGCACCTGTTTTCCGGTGACACACTCTTCGCCGGAAGCGTCGGACGGACCGATTTTCCCGGCGGCGACAGCCGCGCCCTGGCGTCGTCCATCGCTTCGCAGCTCACCGCGTTCGAGCCCCAGACCATCGTGCATCCCGGTCACGGCCCCGATACGACCATCGGCCGCGAACAGAGAATCAACCCCTTCTGGCCGAGGGCGTAAGGGCGGGGCAGTCGCCCTACGGCGCGTGGCGCGCCACGCCGCCTCGCGCTACACTTGCTGCTCGCACTGACCCCGCATGCGTCGGAAGGCGTGAGTAGCGCTGTGAGCTCCCCGTTCCAGGCCCCCAAGGGCACCGTCGATCTCATCGGTGACTCCTCCCGTGCGTGGGAGCATCTGTTGCGCACGGCCCAAGAGCTGTTCGCCCGCTACGGCTACGCGCCGATCTATACGCCCGTGTTCGAGCACACCGAGATCTTCAGCCGCGGCATCGGTGAGGCCACCGACATCGTCGGCAAGGAGATGTACACGTTCCGCGACAAGGGCGACCGCTCTATCACGCTG
This sequence comes from Coriobacteriia bacterium, assembly GCA_034370385.1. Taxonomy (NCBI): domain Bacteria; kingdom Bacillati; phylum Actinomycetota; class Coriobacteriia; species Coriobacteriia bacterium. The sequence continues at coordinate 25,955 of JAXMKZ010000016.1, read as the reverse complement.
CGTCCCGAGGGCACCGCGAGCGTCGTGCGGGCCGCGCTCGAGCACAACCTGACGGCAAACGGCCAAGGCGCCAAGGTGTACTACGCCGGTCCGATGTTTCGCTACGAGCGGCCGCAGAAGGGGCGCCAGCGTCAGTTCTGGCAGATCGGCGCCGAGGCGCTGAACATGCCCGAGCCGTCTGCGGACGCCGAGCTCATCGTCTTGCTGTGGCGATTCTTCGAGGCCGTCGGCATCCCTGCGGGTAACATGCGGCTACTGATCAACTCCATGGGGGACGAGCAGTGTCGGCCCGCGTATCGCGAGAACGTCGCGGGCTTCATCCGCAGCCATGCCGCCGATCTGTGCGACGAGTGCAACCGCCGCGCTGACACGAATCCTTTGCGTGCGTTCGACTGCAAGAATCCGGGGTGCGCCGAAGTCATGAGCGCGGCACCGCTTCTGCGAGACGAGCTGTGCGACGAGTGTGCCGCACACTACCGCTCGGTGAAGAGCGCCTTGGACGAGCTCGGCGTGCCGTATGCGGAGGAGCCGAAGCTGGTGCGCGGGCTCGACTACTACACGCGCACGGTCTTTGAGGTTCAGGCCGACGCAGGGCTGGGCTCGCAGAATGCGATCGGCGGCGGCGGGCGTTACGACCGCCTCATGGAGCAGTACGGTGGTCCGCCCACGGCAGGGTTGGGCTTCGCACTCGGCTTCGAGCGCACGCTGCTTGCGATGAACGCCGCAGGTGCGACCGTCGCAGCTCCGGCACGGGCCGACGTGTACGTGGCAGCCGTGGACGACGCCGTTCGCGATGAGGCCTTCACGCTCACGGCCAACCTTCGCGACGCCGGTGTCGCAGCTGAATGCGATCACCAGGCCCGCTCACTGAAGTCGCAGTTCAAGCAGGCCGATCGGCTCGGCGCGCGGTTCGTGGTCGTTGTGGGCCCCGATGAGCTCGCGGCCGGGCAGCTCACCTTGCGCGACATGGGAACGAAAGAAGAGACGAGAATCGCCCTCACCGATGCAGCCGCACTCGTGCGGCACGCGGTGGAGGCGTAGGAAGACCACGATCGTCGCGTGCCGCAGCGGCTCGCGCGCCTTGGAGGAAATCGCATGCTCGATGGACGGTACTCGCTTCGCTCGCACACGTGTGGCTCGATCGGCGCGGCTCAGGTCGGCGAAACGGTGCGGCTTGCCGGCTGGATCGGCAAACGTCGCGACCACGGGGGACTGATCTTCGTCGACCTTCGTGACCGCAGCGGAATCCTCCAGTGTGTCTTCGACCCGGACGCGTCCGGCGCGGCATTCGTGACCGCCGAGCAGGTTCGCCCGGAGTGGGTCGTGCTGCTCGACGGCGTGGTGAGACGCCGCCCCGAGGGAACCGAGAACCCTGGCATGCCCACCGGCGAAGTGGAGGTGGTCATCTCATCGGCGACCGTCTTGAATCGTGCCGAGACGCCGCCGTTCGAGATCGAAGCCGGCATCGAGACCGACGAGCTCACGCGCCTCAAGTGGCGCTACCTCGACATCCGGCGTCCTGAGGTGTTCGCCGCACTCGCGCTTCGCGACCGCGTGACCCAGCGGTTCCGCCGTGCGCTCGAGCACCGCGGCTTCATGGAGGTGGAGACGCCGATCCTCACGAAGTCCACGCCCGAGGGCGCGCGCGACTTCATCGTTCCCAGCCGCCTCAACCCCGGCAAGTTCTACGCCCTGCCGCAGTCGCCGCAGCTGTTCAAGCAGCTTCTGATGGTCGCGGGTATCGAGCGCTACTATCAGATCGCGCGGTGCTTCCGCGATGAGGATCTGCGCGCTGACCGTCAGCCGGAGTTCACCCAGGTCGACATCGAGATGTCGTTCGTGGAGATGGACGACGTGCTCCAGATGATGGAGGACGTCATCCGCGAGGTGTTGCATGAGGCCGCCGTCGATGTGCCCATCCCCCTGCCGCGTATCACCTATACGGAGGCGATGGAGCGTTACGGCTCCGACCGGCCGGACACGCGCTTTGGTCTCGAGCTCGCAGACGCGAGTGAGGTGTTTGCCGCCTCGGAGTTCAAGGTCTTCGCGGGAGCGCTGTCCGGTGGCGGAGCGATCAAGGCGCTCAATGCCAAGGGTGCCGGCGACTGGAGCCGCGGGCGCATCGACGCCCTGAACCAAGCTGCGATCGACGCCGGTGCCAAGGGTCTGGCTTGGGTTGCGTTCACTTCCGACGGCGAGTTCAAGAGCCCTGTGGCGAAGTTCTTCACCGATGCCGAGATGGATGCCTTGCGCACGGTGATGGCCGTCGAGCCGGGCGACTTGGTCTGCATGGTTGCCGACGAGCGCTCGCTTGCCAACGAGGTTCTCGGTGTGCTGCGCCTGCGTCTTGCCGACGAACTGCAGATCGAGCGTACCGGCCACGAGCTGTTGTGGGTCATCGACTTCCCGATGTTTAAGTATGACGCGGAGGAGGAGCGCTGGACGGCGAATCATCACCCGTTCACCCGCCCATTCGACGAGCACATCGCCGCCCTCGATAGCGATCCGGGCTCGGTGCTGAGCTATGCCTACGACCTCGTCATGGACGGGTACGAGATAGGCGGGGGCACGCTTCGCATGCACGACCCCGCGCTGCAGATGAAGGTTCTTGAGACCATCGGTCTGAAGCCCGATGAGGCGTCGTCTCAGTTCGGATTCCTGCTGGAGGCCCTTACGTTCGGCGCTCCGCCCCATGGAGGCATCGCGCTCGGACTCGACCGTCTCGTCATGCTGCTTGCGGGTGCATCTTCGATTCGTGACGTCATCGCTTTCCCGAAGACGTCGTCGGGCGCAGACCCCCTCACGAGCGCGCCGGACGTCGTGAGTGCTCGTCAGCTCCGGGACGTTCATCTCAAGGTCGACTAATCGCCGCTTCGCGCTCAAGACCGGTTCGTTGTTGTTGCGCAGGGCTTGCAGGCGCTACACTTCGAGTCAGGCTACGCCTTGTCCGTGGCTCGGCACATACGGTCGAACCAACACTTCTCTAACGGGAGCCTCACATTTCGTGGCGGACAGGGATCCCTTCATTCGAGGGAAGCTGGAAGTCACGGTGCGGGCACCCACCTGCTGAGGCAGGTTCACCCAGCCGGGCTGCGGCAGGGCGGGCCACGTGGTTGCACTGGGAGGCACCAGCATGCGCAGACTAGTCGTAGCACTCACCGCAGTACTCCTTATCGGCCTGGTCGCTGGCTGTGGCGGGGGCGAAGAGCCGCCAGCCGAGACGCCGGCTGAGGCACCACCTCCAGCGGAGGCGGCCCCAGCGGTCGATCTGGCCAATCCGATACCCGATCGCTCAAAGCCTGAGGACGCCACGGTCTTTGAGGAGTTCCCGCAGTACCCGTCGCTGCCTGCGGCCGTTGGCGAGCGTATCGCCGAGAAGCAGCCGATGCTGATTCTGTTCGTGGACGGGTCACAACAGGTTACCAACGAGGTGCGTTCTGCCGTTGACAAGGCGATCGATGCCAACAGCGGACTGGTCGACCTCATCGTCTATGACATCGGCGAGTACACGAGCATCGACGCCTCTGGCCAGGCGGTGGTCGATGCAGAGGGCATCGTCGAGGACAAGGACGCGTCCGAGGCCGCGGTGCTCGCGTCGGCCCTCAAGGTCGTGGTCACGCCCTACATCGTGATGACCGACGATCAGGGGTACCTCGTCTTTCGCAGCCGTGGGCTTATCGACTCCAAGCTTCTCGAGATGCACATGGAGCGCTTGACCAAGTAGGCAGGGCGTACCACGTGGATTCACTCTTCGACGAGAGCGCGCGAGCTTCGCGTGAGGCCGCCGCTCCCCTCGCCGCACGCTTGAGGCCGCGATCCCTCGATGAGTTCGTCGGGCAGGACGCTGTCGTGGGGGAGGGTACCTGGCTGCGCCGTGCCATCGCCACCGACACCCTGTCTTCGGTGATCCTGTACGGGCCCGCCGGCACCGGCAAGACCAGTCTTGCCCGGATCATCGCTCTGGGCACCCACGCCCACTTCGCTGAGGTGTCCGCAGTGAACTCCGGTGTCGCCGATCTGCGGCGCGCCATGGAAGCGGCCACGACGCGTCTCGAGCTGCAGGGCGGCCGCACCATCTTGTTCATCGACGAGATTCATCGGTTCAGCAAATCTCAGCAGGACGCCTTGCTCCACGCGGTCGAAGACCGTGTTGTGGTGCTGGTCGGCGCGACCACGGAGAACCCCCTGTTCGAGGTGAACGCGCCGCTGGTGAGCAGATCTCGCATCGTAGAACTGGCACCGCTCACCGATGAAGCTGTTCGCACACTCGTCGTCCGGGCGCTCGAAGACGAGCGCGGGCTGCGCGGCCGATTCGTTCTGGAGCCCGAAGCTCAAGACGCCATCGTGCTCGCGGCCGGCGGTGATGCTCGTGCCGCGCTCACCACCCTTGAGCTCGCGTCTGAATGTGCCGCCGCGGGGCTGTCCCCCGAGGTGATCGGTCTAGAGGACGTGCGTGACGCCTCGCCTTCGCGCGTGCTTCCGTACGACAAGAGCGGGGACGCGCACTACGACATCATCAGTGCGTTCATCAAGTCGATGCGCGGTTCCGACCCGGATGCCGCTGTGTACTGGCTCGCACGCATGGTGCATGCAGGCGAGGACCCCAAGTTCATAGCGCGACGCATGCTCATTCTGGCATCAGAGGATGTCGGTAACGCCGATCCGCAAGCCATCCTCGTGGCCCACGCTGCGTTCAAGGCGGCGGAGTCCATCGGGTGGCCTGAGTGCCGCATCAACCTTGCGCAGGCCGTCATCTACCTTGCGCTCGCCCCGAAGAGCAACGCATCGTACCTGGCGATCGACGCCGCCTTAGCCGAGGTGCGGACCGGACCGGCACGGTTGGTCCCGGCTCACCTCAGAGACAGGCATCGTCCGGGTAGCGAGGCGTACGGGGCCTACCTGTATCCGCACGACCACCCCGGTGGTGCGGTAGAGCAGCGCTACCTACCGGACGGCATCGAACGGGGGGCATTCTGGCAGCCGACCGAGCGCGGTTGGGAAGGAGAGCGGCGGGCGGCCGAGCCTGGCGAGGACTGAGTGCTGCCCCCTCGGGTCGCTCGACCGGCTGCTCCAGCTCGGGCAATCGCCGCGCGGTCCTATGGTCGGCCGGCCTTTGCTACACTCACGGCTGACCGCACGTCGGCTTGGAAGGCGCCTCATGGACCCCGTGGATGTGATGCTCATCGTGGCGCTTGGTGCGGCTACCGTCGTGTCGGGCGTGGCGGTATGGGCACTTCGGGAGTCGGTCGCATCGATGCGCTCCATCCGCCGGACTTCCGATGAGGTGCGCGAGCGCGCCGTGCCGCTGCTGGACAAGCTGGACGTCACCGTTGATGCAGCAAACGTCGAGCTTCTGCGCATCGACGCGATCATCACGACACTCGAGGATGCGACGGAGCGCGTATCCTCCGCCTCAGGCACGATCAGCGGCATCGTGAACGTCCCGAGTGAAGTGTTCAGCGACGTTCTGTCGCGACTTCGACGGGGTCGGAGTCAACGTCGGCGTACGGAGTCGTCCGTCGACACACCCGACGAAGACCAGACAGTACACACCCCGGACCAGGGCGCCACGCCCGACGTAGTGAGTCGCACCATGGAGGAAGCATGACCGCAGACCGGATCTCTCTCACGCTGCCAGCGAAGGGCGAGTACGCTCGCGCCGTGCGCATGACGGCCACGGCGCTCGCCAGTCGTATGGGCATGACCTACGACGAAGTGGACGACGTACGCATGGCCGCCGAGGAGGCGTTCGTCTACGCCGTCGACAGCTTGAGCCCGACCGACGACGTCGTCTTCACGTTCTCGGTCGGCGAAGAGGTACTCGAGATCGAGGTCGTGCTCGGGGGTTCGGTGACGGATACGGAGGACGAGGTCGACCGCGCGTCGCTCTCCACCTTCATTCTCGGTTCGGTGTGCGATCGGTACGAGTTCTCAAGCGATGAAGACGGAATCCGGACCCTGACGATCGCCAAGCGCACGGGAATGCCCGATGCCGGTTAGTCGCCGTCCAGCCAAGCAGTCCCGCAAGCTCACGTGGGACAAGGCGTACACCCGCGAGCTCTTCCGTCGGTATCGGCTGGAGGCTGACGAGGTCGCGCGCGACGAGCTCATCACGATGTACCTGAACCTCGTGAAGTACCTCGCGAGCCGATTCAGGAACCGCGGGGAGCCCATCGATGATCTCGTGCAGGTCGGCACCATCGGCCTGATCAAGGCGATCGACAGGTTCGACATCGAACGCCAGGTCGAGTTCACGACCTACGCGACGCCCACGATCGTCGGTGAGCTCAAGCGCCACTTCCGCGACAAAGGCTGGGCGATCAAGGTCCCCCGGAGGCTTCAAGAGCTGTCCTTTCGAGTCAACCAGGCTGTTGATGCGCTCACCCAGCGGCTCCAGCGCTCCCCAACGATCGCGGAGATCGGTGAGTACGTCGGGGTCACCTCGGAGGAGGTGCTCGAGGCGATGGAGACGAGCGAGGCGTACAACTTCGTCTCGCTTGAAAGCGATCGCGGAGGCGACGGTTCTGACTCGTTCTCGATCCTGGAGTACGTGGGGAAGGACGACGCGCTGATGCTCGCCGTCGATGACCGCACCACCTTGCAGACGGCTTTCAAGCAGCTCACACCGCAGGAGCAACGCGTGCTGTACCTGCGCTTCTTCGAAGGGCGCACCCAGACCGAGATAGCCAGACAGCTCGAGATCTCGCAGATGCAGGTTTCAAGGCTCCTGCGCCGCACGCTTCGGGTGCTGCGCGAGAACATCGTGAGGGAGTGAGCCACCCATGGAGTTCCCGCAGAGCCGACAGATGAGCTGGCGCACCGTCTACTACGCGACGTGGGCGAGCATAGGGGTCCTGATCCTTGTCGGTGTGGCGCTTTGGGGAATCGGGCGTCTCGCGGGCGCGATCGCGCCTTTCGGGATCGCGTTCCTCTTCGTGTTTCTCATGCAGGGAGCCGTGGCTCGGCTGGTGCAGCGGGGTGTTGGCAGGTCCGCGGCGGTCGCGGCGTGCTTCGCTGTGGGGTTCCTTGTGGTGTCGTTGGCTCTCGTGTTCATCGTCCCGGTCGTGACGCGTCAGCTCGTGTCGTTCGCCAGGGACATCCACCAGTACCGCGCGCAGGTGCAAAGCGTGATCGACCAGGTGCTGGCCAGTCGGCTGTTCGGCGACCTGAGCGATATGACGGTACCAGACATGCTCAAGGACGCCGCCGAGACGCTGTCACTGGCGGGAGCCGACCTGTTCGTGGACGCCGGCAACCTGGTCGCCCGCGGCATCGTATCGACCGGGACGGGGCTGGCGACCATCGTCTTCGACCTCTTTCTCGGTACGGTCATCGCCTATTGGACACTGAGGGACCTCCCCAAGATCCGCGCGGAACTCCGCGTGCTCGCCGGTGATAAGTACGAAGACGACCTCGAGAACCTGCTGAGCACAGTCGGCCGGGTGGTTGGGGGGTACTTGAGGGGTCAGACGGTGGCATCGTTGGTGACCGGTCTGCTTGCCGGAATCGGTTTGGCCATCATCGGCGTCCCCTACGCGCTCGTGCTTGGCCTCATCACCTTCGTGCTCAACTACGTGCCCTACGTCGGACCTATCATCTCAGCTGGTCTGGCTGGCCTCATGGGGCTGTTCATCGGATGGCCTCAGGCCTTGGTGGCGATCGGTATCGTGATCGCAGCGCAGCAGGTGACCGATCTCTTCATCACGCCGCGGGTCATGTCGGACCAGGTCGACCTCCATCCGACGCTCGTGATATTCTCGCTGCTCGTCGGGGGGGTCCTGCTTGGCTTCTGGGGCATGATTCTCGCGATACCGGTGGCGGCGACGACCAAGGGGCTGTTCGTCTACTACTGGGAGGCCAGAACGGATCGTTCGCTGGCCTCAGAGGACGGCGCGCTGTTCCGGGCCGCACCCCAAAGCGACGGCGATGACGATCTTGACGGAGGCGTCACGCCCCAAGAACGGGCTATCGAGGTGCCCAACGACGATGAGGGAGCAGGCACGTGAAGTCGGCTGAGATTCGAGAGAGCTTCCTGACGTTCTTCGAGGGCAAGGGGAGCAGGCGGCTGCCTTCTTCTTCGCTCATCCCCGATGACCCGTCGCTCCTGCTCACCACGGCGGGCATGGTGCAGTTCAAGCCCGTGTTCCTGGGCGTGAAAGAGCTCGGGTTCACGCGTGCGACGACTGTGCAGAAGTGCGTGCGCACGACCGACATCGACATCATCGGCACGACCGGGCGGCATCACAGCTTCTTTGAGATGCTCGGCAACTTCAGTTTCGGCGACTACTTCAAGCGGGAAGCGATTCGCTGGTCGTGGGAGTACTCCGTCGATGTGCTGGGGCTCGATGAGAGCCGGATATGGGCGTCGATCTACGAGGACGATGACGAGGCCGAGGCGCTGTGGCTTCAGGAGTCGCGCGTGCCCGCTGAGCGCATCGTGCGGATGGGAGCGAAGGACAACTTCTGGTCCGCCGGTCCCACGGGTCCGTGTGGACCGTGTTCTGAGCTCTACTACGACCAGGGTCCTGCGCTGGGCTGTGGGTCAAAGACGTGTGCACCCGGGTGCGACTGCGATCGCTATCTGGAGTACTGGAATCTGGTCTTCATGCAGTACGACCGTGGCGAGGACGGGAGCCTGACCCCGCTTCCCAAGCAAAACATCGACACCGGCATGGGTCTGGAGAGGATCGCCGCGATCCTGCAAGGCGTCGACACCAACTTCGAGACCGACATCCTGCGAAACATGATGTCGCTCGCCGAGGAGATCACCCACGTGACGTACGGGGGCGGCGGACGCAACGACACGTCACTGCGCATCCTCGCTGATCACGCGCGCGCCGTCTCGTTCATGATCGCCGATGGCATCCTCCCCGGTAACGAAGGGCGCGGCTATGTCCTGCGCCGACTCCTTCGTCGCGCGGTGCGCCATGGTAGGTTGCTGGGCGTCGAGGACGCGTTCCTCTTCAGGCTCGTCGCCAACGTGATCGAGCAGATGGGCGAAGCCTACCCCGAGCTGGTGGCGCACAAGGAGCTCATCCATCGCATCGTGTCGAGCGAGGAGGAGCGCTTCAGCGCCACCCTCAAGACCGGCGTGGCCTTTCTGGAGGTCGAGCTGTCCACGATGGCTGCGGGTGGCGAGAGCATGCTCGACGGAGGAATCGCCTTCACGCTCCATGACACCTACGGGTTCCCGTACGAACTCACGGCCGAGATCGTCGCTGAGAAGGGCTACACGGTCGACGAGGAGGCCTTCCGCGCCGAGATGACTGCGCAGCGCGACCGTGCACGGGCCGCGGTCAAGGATGACTCATGGTCGGCGTATGGCGGGGCGTTTGCCTCAATCGCCAAGGGCTCGAAGGCCACGGAGTTCTTGGGCTACGAGTCCGACGAAGCGGATGCGACCGTCCTGGCCATACTCGCGGACGGTGTGCTGGTCGAGACGGCCTCTGATGGCGACGCTGTGCAGGTCGTCTTGGACCGCACGCCCTTCTACGGCGAGCAGGGCGGTCAAGTAGGTGACACCGGGGTCCTGACCACCGAGTCGGGTGCGCGGGTTCGCATCGACGACACCAAGATCCCCGAGCCCGGCGTGTACGCTCATAGCGGCGTCGTCGAGTCGGGAACGCTTGCAGTCGGTGAATCGGTGCATGCGGCCATCGACGTCATACGGCGCGAGCGCATTCGGCGCAACCACACTGCGACTCACCTTCTGCACTGGGCGCTGCGCCTCGTGCTCGGTGAGCACGCCACGCAGGCGGGGTCCGCCGTGACACCGGATCGTCTGCGCTTCGATTTCACCCACTTCGAGGGGCTGTCTCGTCAGCAACTCGACAAGATCGAGCGGCTCGTCAACGCCAAGGTGTTTGAGAATCACCCGGTGCTCGCTTACGAGACCTCGCTCGCCACGGCGCGCGAACAGGGTGTCACCGCCCTGTTCGGCGAGAAGTACACCGAGTTCGTACGGGTGCTCGAAGTGGGCAACTTCAGTCGCGAGCTGTGCGGCGGCACCCACATCTCTCGGACCAGTGAGATCGGCTTCGTGAAGGTCATCTCCGAGGGCTCAGTGGGTGCCAACTTGCGCCGCATCGAAGCCGTGACGAGTTTCGACGCCTACGACTTGATTCGCACGGAGGAGGCCGAACTCACCGAGGCGGCCGATGTCATGAAGGTGCCGCCGCGCGACGTTGCCGAGAAGGCTGCCCTGCTCGTGAAGCGCGTCAAGGAGCTCGAATCGGGTGGACAGCGCCTGAAAGACGCGGTCTCCGATGACCTCATCAGCAAGCTGCTGGATACGGCGGTGGACTCCGGTGGCTACCGGCTCGTGGTGACCAAGGCGGTTGAGCTGCGCGCGGCCGGCATGCGCACGCTGTGGGACATCCTCAGGGCACGCGGAGTGGACGCGGTCGTTCTCGTGGCCAGCGACGTGGACACCGACAAGCCGATCTTCCTGGCCGCGGGCAACGACAAAGCCCTCGGTGCAGGCTTCGATGCCGGATCCATCGTACGGGCGATTGCCCCGGTGCTCGACGGGCGGGGCGGTGGCAAGCCCGCCTTGGCTCAGGGCGGTGGCGAGGATGCGACCAAGCTCGATGAAGCACTCATCTTGGTGCGAGGCATGCTGGGTGTTGGCTGAGGCGGCAAGCCGATGAGTCGCCTGCTCGGGCTCGATATCGGCGAGAAGCGCATCGGCGTCGCGGTGTCTGACCCGGGTCGCCGGGTGGCCACACCGCTCACCGTCCTGGATGCGGCTCGCGTGCGCGCGGATGCCCGTGAACTGATTCGGCTGATCGACCAGTACGAGGCCTCAGGGTTGATTGTGGGTCTGCCGTTGACCCTGTCAGGCGAGGAGGGCCCTCAGGCGCGCCGGGTACGCGAGTCGATCGGACGCTTGGCGCAGTTCTTGCCCGTACCCGTCTCGTTCGTCGACGAGCGGCTGACATCCAGCGAGGCTGGCCGCAGGATGCGCGAGGCCGGCCTGACAGAGAAGCAACAGCGTGGCAGCAAGGACATGGTTGCGGCCGCGATTCTACTGCAAGCGTATCTCGATGAATCGCACGAAGAGCATGATGACGCGGAGGCTGACGGTGGCGCGAACACCCGCTGAGAGGCGACGGAGAGCCCGGTTCGCGCGGCGGGCCCTGGTCATCCTCGTCTCAGGTCTACTGGTCTTTGGAGTGTTGATGGCATGGGCTGCCTGGTCGATTCTCTATCGCGTTGAAGAGGTCGTGACCGAAGGCCGACCCGTTCAGATCGAGATCGAGAACGGTTCAACGACCGCCGCTATCGGCGCCCAGCTGGCCGAGGCCGGCGTGATACCCAACCGGACGATGTTTCGGGTTCAGGCGCGTATCGGGAGAGCCGACGGAAAGCTGCGCTCAGGCGTCTACGATCTGGCTACGGGGATGTCATACAGCTCCGTACTCGACCAGCTTCAAGCAGGTCCGCTGATCGAGTACATGAGTGTCACGATTCCCGAGGGTTTCGTGGTCGAGCAGGTCGCGGACCGGCTTGAGAAGCAGGCCGGTATCCCCGCGGATGAGACTCTGGCGCTTGCCAAGGGCGGAGCCCGGGAGTTCGTCGAGGATCATCCGTACCTTGAAGACGCCTACGACGGCTCACTCGAGGGCTACCTGTTCCCGAAGACCTACCGTCTGAAGCAGGGGGCGACGGCCCGCGAGGCGCTCGAGATGATGCTCGACCAGTTCGACCGCGAGATCGTGGAGGTGGATACGGAAGCGGCGAAATCTCGCGGGCTGGGTCTCAACGAACTCGTCGTTCTGGCGTCCATGGTCGAGCGCGAGGCGCAGCTCGATCGCGAGCGCCCGATCGTCGCCTCCGTGATCATGAACCGCCTTGCGAAGAACATGCTGCTTGAGATAGACGCCACGGTCGAGTACGTCCTGCCGGGCAACCGTTTCCGGCTGAGCTACCGTGATACTGAAGTCGACAGTCCGTACAACACGTACCGGAACAAGGGTCTTCCGCCAGGCCCGATCGCAAGTCCGGGGCTGGCATCGCTTCAGGCTGCAGCGACTCCTGCCGACACACGGTTCATCTACTATGTTCTGACGGGCAAGGACGGTACGCACACGTTCACTACGAATCGGGCGGACTTCCTTAAGGCGAAGCAGAAGTCGAAAGAGGTGTTCGGCAAGTGACATCGGGCAACGAGAAGCCGGTGGCGACGCCGGCGATCCTGATCGAGGGCGCGCGCAAAGGCTACGGGGCCGCAGCGGTGGGCAGACCCGAGGCGGTCGTCGAAGTGTCGCTGTCCGTCTCGCCGGGCACCATCCACGGGCTGCTAGGCCCCAACGGCGCCGGAAAGACCACGACCCTCAAGATGCTTCTTGGCCTAGTGAAGCCCTCCGGGGGACGATTCGAGATCCTTGGTGTGGATGCCACGACGCCCGGCGCGCGATCACAGCTGGGATTTCTGGCCGAGCAGCCCTACTTCCCGCCACAACTGCGTGCAGGCGAAGCCCTTCGCTTCTACGGCCGCCTATCGGGCCTTTCCCGCGACAGAATCGATGGTGAGCTCGATGCGCTGCTGAAACGGGTCGGGCTTGAGGGCCGTGGTGATGTGACGCTGTCACGCTTCTCCCGGGGAATGCTACAGCGCCTTGGCCTGGCGCAGGCGCTTCTGGGCGCTCCGCCCGTGGTGGTCTTGGATGAGCCGGCTTCAGGGCTTGATCCGGTAGGCCAGCGTGACGTGCGCAACCTCATGCTGAAGATGAAGTCTCAGGGCACGACCGTCCTGCTGTCTTCGCACCAGCTTTCAGAGGTTGAAGCGGTGTGCGACGAAGTGACCGTGCTTGACAGGGGACGTGTCGCAGGGCGTGGGCACATCGATGATCTACTGAATGTCGCCGGACAGACGTCGATTCGCGCACGCGGAACGGGTGAGCTGCCTGAGCCGGTCGCTCGCGCGGCGAGCGAGGTCGCGTTCAGCGGCGAGGTGACCGAGTTCTCCGTGTCGGATGAGTCCGTGCGCAGGATCGTCGATGTTTTGGACGATGCGGGGTGGCGTGTCGTCTCCGTGGTGCCGAAGCGTGAGAGTCTCGAGGATTACTTCGCGAGGTTGCTCTCCCGAAACGAAGGGGAGGCAGCGTGATGGACACGATGCTTGCCATCGCGACAGCCGTGCTTACGGACGCCATCCGCCGAAAGGTCGTATGGGTCGTCGTCATCTTCGCGGCGATCCTGTCGTTCGTGGCGCCTAGTCTGCCCAGCTACGGAGCGGGGGTTGTCGGATCGGTCTACCGCGAGGTCGCCATCTCCTTGTTGTTCGCGGCCGCTCTCGTGGTCACACTGGGACTCGCATCGACCCGGATTCCCGCAGAGACCGAACGCCGCACGGTCTACAACATTCTCAGCCGAGATGTACGCCGCTGGCAGTATCTGGTGGGCACGTGGCTCGGCCTGTGCGGTGTGGTGGGTGCGGTCATCGCCGCATTCACCGTGGTGGCGGTAGCTGTCGGCGGCATCGCGTACCGCGAGACAATGTGGATCCTGTTCGAAGCGGCGTTCGCCGTCTGGCTCGAGATGGGCGTCATCGCGGCCATCACGATCTTGCTCTCGGCACGGTTCGGGCCGGTCACGAATGTTGTCGGCGCGCTCACCTTCGTCTTCGCGGGACATTCGGTCGGCGGGCTCATCGGAGGCGTGCATGGCGAACCCCCATGGTGGCTGCCGAGCCTCGATGTGTTCAACGTTATCGCACCCGTGGCTCACGGCTCGGGCTATGGGATCGGATATGCGGCCGGGATGGTCGGTGCGTTCGGCGCCCTGTCGGGCCTACTGCTTCTCGGCGCGACGGCCCTGTTCGAGAGGCGTGACCTCTGATGCGCCTCGAAATACGGCACAGCCGCATGATGGTCGCTGCGGTTCTTGTCGGCGTCCTTGTCGCCTCCATGGTGCTGATGTCCGTGAGCGCACCGGACACGGGAATGACCGGGGCAGGCAAGGCCCTCGGGCAGGCTGGTTTCGCGTACGCCAGCGGCCTGCGGAGGTTCGCGGCGGCTGTTCTATGGAATCGACTCGAGCCGTTGTTCCACGACTACTACGAAGACACCGTCCTGACAGACCAGCTCTACATGCTGCCTACGATCCGCATGGTCACGATGCTTGACCCGCAGTTCCAGCAGGGATACTTCGTCTCAGCTTGGATCGTCAGGTCCCGGATGGGCGAAGAGCAAGGCATCGCAGTCGCTCGGGATGGATTGGTCAACAACCCGCAGGCAGGCCTGATGCACGCGAATCTGCTCCAGCTCCTGATGCTGGCCGACAAGGATGCGTATCGCCCCGAGATCGCGCGCCTCACCTATCTGATAGTCGGCGACAGCGTTGAGTGGCATGACGAGGAGGAGCGCTTCGAGGGCCTCGCGATCGCGCGAGATTCCTTGCTGTCTCTGGGCGATGATGCGCGTGCTCAGGCCGTGGCGACCGAACTTGCGCGCTTGCGCGCCGAGGGCATCGGGCTTGGCGACCATGATCATGACGGCGACGGAAAGCAGGATCACTAGGTGCTCTCACCCGACTACTACCACCGCAGCGTCCATGACATCGATCTTGATGCGCTCAAGGGCCGCGGCGTGGACACGTTGCTCGTCGACTTGGACAACACGTTGTTGCCGCGCGACACGAACATCGTGCCCGACGACCTGCATGCGTGGGCCGCTCGAGTCACCCAGTCCGGCTTCACGGTGTGCCTTGTCTCCAACAACTGGCACGACCGCGTATTCGGAGTGGCTGATGAGCTCGGCTTCAAGTTGGTCGCCAAAGCGGTCAAGCCGCTGCCCTTCGCCCTTCTCAAGGGACTGTCGCTCGTCGGCTCGTCCCGATCGCGGGCTGCTGTGGTGGGCGACCAGATGTTCACCGATGTGCTCGGCGGCAAGCTCATCGGCGCTGTGACGGTTCTCGTGGCGCCGCTGTCTGAGTCGGACCTACCTCATACGTTGCTCCTGAGGCGCCTTGAGCGGGCGCTGCTGGCGGACCGCCAGCCTGTGCCCTAGACTCGAGACGTAGCCCGTCTGCACCGGTTGGACGAGGGACGTGCATGAGAAGTATCGACGGACAGACGAAGATCGCGGGTGTCTTGGGGCGGCCCCTTGGCCATTCTCTTTCACCGGCGATGCACAACGCCGTCTACCAGCAGCTGGAGCTCAACTGGGTCTACCTGCCGGTCGAACTCGCTGACGAGGTCGGTCTGCGTCGGTTCATGGCGCTGGCGCCCTCGCTTCGCTGCGTGGGATTCAACGTGACCATGCCCTTCAAGCAGGCTGTCTTGGAGCTCTGCGACGAGGTCGCGACGGCGGCCAGCATGGCGGGAGCGGTCAACACCGTGCACGTCGTGGAGGGACGGCTGGTGGGGTACAACACCGATGGTCGTGGGCTACTCGAGGCCTTGGAAGAGGAGGCGGGCTTCACGCCCGCGGGCAAGGACGTGGTGATACTGGGGGCCGGGGGTGCGGCAGGCGCGGCGTTCGTGGCGTTCCTGCTGGCGCGCGCTGCATCGATCACCGTCGTGAACCGCGACATGGATCGTGCTGACGAACTCATCGATCGCATGCGTGGTCACCTCGGGGCGGCGAAGGCCTCGTCGGTCTCCGTCTACGCGGCCGAGCAACAGATCGGTGCTGCCGACCTGATCGTCAACGCGACGCCTGCAGGGATGAAGCCAGAAGACGAGAGCCCCATCCCCGTCGAGTGGCTGCGACCGGGACAGCTTGTCTACGACATGGTCTACGGGACCCCGGAGCCCACGGCGCTCGTCTCAGGCGCACGCAGCGTCGGCGCGCGTGCGCTCGATGGCCTGGGGATGCTCGTGTGCCAGGGTGCGATCGCGGTGGACATCTGGAACGACAGCAAGCAGGTTCGGACCCCGCGGGAGACGATGAGAGCGGCCGCCGAAGCCGCCCTTTGCGCACGAGGCGCAGGGGGACGACCGTGACCGCACACGCGACCGCACAGCGGCTCGGGCGTATGCTCGTACGCGCAACACTCATCACCGAGGAGCAACTGCGGCAGGCTGGGGAGGAGTCGCAGGGGCGGTCGCTCATCGCCACTATCGACGGGCTCGGCTTCGCGACCGAGACGGCGATCGCCAAAACCGTCGCCGAACAGATGGGGCTGGCCTTCGTCGACGTGGGCTCTTACGACATCGATCCCAACGCCGCGATGCTCATATCCACGGATCTGATGCGCAAGTATCTCGTTCTCCCGATCAAGGAAGAAGACGACGAGCTGATCGTCGCGATGGCCGATCCCGCCAACATATTCGCCGTTGACGACCTGCGAATCGTCACTCGCAAGGAGGTTCGTCCGGTCGTTGCGGCCGAGGGCGAACTCATCATAGCGATCGAGCGATTCACGACGAGTCAGGCCAACGTCAACGACATGCTCGGCGATCTTGAGGATTCTCTCGTCTCGCATGGTGACGAGGAGGGGGAAGATGAGGGTGAGAGCACCGGCGTCGCCAAGCTCATGAACCAGATCGTCACCGACGCGATTCGGCAGGGTGCAGGTGACATCTACATCGAGCCGTACGAGACCCAGATGCGCGTCCGGTACCGCATCGACGGCGTCTGCCGCGAGGTGTTCACGTCTCCCAAGACGATGCACCGGCAGCTCATCAGCCGGCTCAAGATCACTTCCAACATGGACATCTCCGAGCGACGGGTCCCCTTGGACGGCCGATTCGGAGTCGTGTTGGACGGCAAGTCCGTGGACTTCCGCGTTGCCACTCTTCCGCTCGTGCACGGCGAACTGGCGGTTCTGCGACTACTGCGCAAGGACTCGATCATGCTCTCGCTCGCGGACCTCGGTTTCGGCGAGCAGAACATGCGCTTGCTTCTGGACGCGTTGGCGTTGCCGTACGGGGCGATTCTCGTCACCGGCCCGACGGGCTCGGGAAAATCGACGACTCTCTACGCCGCCATCAATGAGACCAACGACCCCAAGACCAACTTGATCACCGTCGAGGACCCGGTCGAGTACCGCCTTCCGGGCCTCTCTCAGGTGCACGTCAACGAGAAGGCCGGGCTGACGTTCGCGGCGGCGCTGCGCTCCATCCTGCGTCAAGACCCCGACAAGGTGATGATCGGTGAGATCCGTGACAAGGAGACCGGCACGATCGCCATCGAGGCGGCGCTCACGGGACACCTTGTGCTGTCGACCCTGCACACCAACGACGCGCCGTCGGCGCTCACGCGGCTGACCGAGATGGGAATCGAACCGTTCCTGACGGCCTCCGCGGTCACGTTGGTGGTAGCCCAGCGTCTCGCGCGTCGGCTCTGCAAGGAGTGCAAGCAGCAGTACACCCCCGAGGAGGTCGCGCTGCAGCGCATCGGGTACCCGTTTGAGGCCGGCAACCCTCCGAAGCTGTTCCGCGCAACAGGCTGCAAGAAGTGTGGCGGGATCGGCTACAAGGGCCGAATGGGCGTGCATGAGGTGATGGCGATGTCCGAGACGATGGAGCGGCTCACCGTCGAGAACGCCTCGTCTGATGAGGTGAAACGTCAGGCGATCGCCGAGGGCATGCTCACCTTGCGTGACGACGGGTTCTCCAAAGTCGGTCAAGGCATCACGTCTCTCGAGGAGATTCTGCGCGTCGTCGTGTGATTCGGCGCACAAGCGTCCGGGTACGCATCGTCGTGCATAACCGCAGGTCGGTTGTGTGGTGTCCGCCTTCGTGAGAACATGGGTTCGCCTGCCGCTCAGCGGCTGGTTTGGCAGCGCGCGCCCACGTGCGGTGCCGGTTTCCGGGCCTGTGGGGAGGTGTTCTACGGAGTGGCAGACAACGCGTTTGGCGACTTCTTCTTGACTGACGTCGACGATGAGCCCCTCGACGAGGACGATGACCTGATCGCCGTTCCTGTCGTGGTACCGACGGCTGCCACTTCTGCAGCGGTCGCACCCGTCGCCCCCGAGCCGGTGGCGACGACGCCCGTCCCGACTCCCGCACCTTCGCCGGCCCCCGCTGCTCGTCCCGCAGCGGGCGTACGCAAAGCCACCCGCGAAGAGCGGTTGGCGGTGGCGCTCAATGAGCTCATGCAAGAGAGTCAGGAGATCCAGGCGGCGGCCCTCGTGTCGCTCGACGGGTTCACCATGGCCTCGGCGCTGCCCGATGGCATGCAGGAGGATCGCGTCGGCGCGATGTCGGCGGCGATCCTCGGGCTCGGCGAACGCGCTGCGGCCGAGCTTGGACGGGGATCCCTTACTCAGGTGTTCATAGAAGGGGAGGGCGGATACGTGATGCTTATCGCGGCGGGGGATCGCGCCGTTCTCACCTGCTTGGCTGACATCGACGCGAAGCTTGGCCTGGTTCTCTACGACATGCGTGCCGCTGCGGATGCCATCGCCGGCATCCTTGGCTAGTTCCCGTAACGGCTTCGACCCCCAGAACGGATGCGGAACGCTCGATGGCGCTGCGCGGTAACCTCAGAGACTTCAGTCTCCCGGATGTCTTCCAGCTGGTGACGTTCAGCCGGAAGACGGGTGTGCTGCGTATCGAGCGCGAAGACGGTGCAGCGGGGGGCGTGTGGTTTCGGGACGGTGAGGTCTTCTTCGCCAGTTCGAACTGGCACTCGGAGCCGCTCGGCGAACGCCTTGTCAAGGCGCATCGAATCACACCACAGGCCCTGAAGCGAGGGCTTGAGATGAGAGCCGAGGAGCCCGCCCATGGGCGACGGCTCGGGCAGATACTCACCGACGAGGGATACATCACGGAGGCCGTTCTCGAGACGTTCGTCTCCGAGCAGATCCAAGACACCATCTTCGACCTCATGCGCTGGGAAGAAGGCGAGTTCGATTTCGAGAGCATGCCCGAGGTCGTCGAGGAGGACATCGGGCTCACCGTCTCTATTGAGAACGTCGTCATGGAGGGCTCCCGCCGCCTCGAAGAGTGGGGCCGCATCAAGAAGAAGATCCCGTCGACAGACGTGGTCTTCAAGATGGCCACGGCGCCTGGCGAGGGCACGTTCGAGATATCTCTCAAGCCGACCGAGTGGCAGCTACTGCTCCTGATCGACGGCACGCGGTCGGTCGCCGAGTTGGCCACTGCTACCGGGCGGACCGACTTCGAGGTCGCTCGAGTCATCTACGGCCTCTTCTCGGCCGGACTGCTCGAGTTCGCTACGGAAGAGGAGATCGAGCACAACCGCGCCGAGCGGGCCGAGCGAGAAGCGAAACTGGCCGAGATCGAGGCCAAGCGCCTCAAGGCCGAGCAGGCCGAGCAGAAGGCGGCGCTCGAGCGTGAGGCCAAGCTCGAGGCCGAGTCCGAGAAGCGCCGCGAGGCCGAGAAGCCCGAAGTGCCCGCTCACACCGAAGCCCATAAGACGAACGAGCCGGTCGAGGAGCCCGAGTTCTTGGGCCACCCGGCGGCCGCGACGAGCGCCGACGACCAAGCCGTGCTCGACGAGTTCATGGGCGCCATCCTGAGCGCTCCGCCGGCGCCCTATGCTGAGGCGAGCGATGAGCAAGCCCCGGCGGTGCCGAAGCAGCCCTACGTGCCCGCCGAAGAGCCAGCGTTCATGAGCGTCGACCGTGACGAGGAATCCGACGCGGCATTCGTGCCCGTGTCATCGGTGGAGGAGTTGCTTCCGGGTTTCGGTGCCCCCGCTGAGGTCGATGCCGCCATAGATGCGATCGCAGCATCGTTCGAGATCCCTTCGGAGCCTGAGCCCGAGCCAGAACCAGAGCCCGAGCCTGAGCCAGAACCAGAGCCCGAGCTGCTGCCAGAGCCAGAGCCTGCGACCTCTCCCGGCGCTGATTTCGAGCGTGATCTCATGGCCCTCGGACTGGGCGAGATGCCCCTCGACCTACTAGAGCCGATCGTGGTTCAAGCTGAACCCGAGCTGCTGCTGCCCGAGCCGGCTGAACCCATGTCTCAGCTGGCAGATTCCACCGTCGGGGCCGCGGAAGGACCCGATTCAGACGATGCTTTCCGCGTGACCCCGGTGGATTTCGGCACGATCATCGACCTGGATATGGTCTCAGGTGAAGTCCCGGCACCGGCGCCCATCGACCAGGACGAACCAGTTCTGGTGCTTCCGGAGGTTGAACCTGACTTCAGCGCGCTTCTTGAGTCGCTCGATGTGGATGCCGAGGAGCCTGCTGCAGATGGTGCCACGAGCGCTGACTTCGACGCCGAACTGCTGCGGGATGAGGCCCCCGCACCCGCCGGGGGCGTCATCTCGACCGATGCGTTCCTCGAGGACATCGGCATGGATGACCTTGGATTCTCGGGGGGGCTTACTGATGAGCTCTCGGCGCTGACGGGCGCCGATCGGAGGCAACCGGCGCGGCCGCAAGTCAGCGTCAACGCCATCCCCGACGCGGGGATGCTGCACCGTGATGCGCGCGTGGACAAGGATACTGTCATGAAGATCATCGAGGGCATCAAGGGCCTGTAAGGGAGAAGCGCGAAATGCAGTCGGTCAAGGTCGTCGTCACCGGTCCGTTCAACGCCGGCAAGACGACGTTCATCAAAGCAGTCAGCGAGATAACGGTGCTCTCGACTGAGCGTCAGGTGAGTGACGCTTCCGGAGAAGGTAGCGGCGAAACCACCGTCGCTATGGACTTCGGTCGCATCACGGTCTCTGACGACGTGGTCCTGTATCTGTTCGGTACCCCGGGCCAGGCCAGATTCTCCTTCATGTGGGAGACGCTCTCTGAGGGAATGCTGGGATTCGTGCTGCTGGTGGACACGACCGAACCCGGCACGTTCGCCGATGCCAAGGAGATGATCGAGTTCTTCACCCAGATGTCGGATGTGCCTTTCGTCGTCGCGGCGAACAAGGTGGACGCTGACGACACCGAAACGATTCGACGGGTTCGCACCGAACTGGCACTGGCCGACGCCATCCCGCTCTTGCCGGTGGATGCCCGCGAGCGGGATTCGGTCAAAGCCGTGCTGCTTGGCCTGCTGTACGAGATTCTCGAAAGCATGGGGTAGGTTCGTGATGGACGTTGGGCTCATCATCCTGGCCTCAACGTTCGTTCTGTTCGTCATCGCTGCGGTCTCGTTCGTCTCATCGCTCGTGCGCCATCGGCGCCAACGGCGGTTTGCCGGGGCTTTGCAGGAAGTCCACGTGACGTCGCCGGGCGGGGGCGGCCCGATGGATACGAACCTTGAGGGATTGACGGTAGAGGTGGCCGCGGACTCTCTGAGCGCCTCGCTCCTGACCCCACTGCGCGCTGGCGAGTGGATGCCACCAGCGGATCCGGCACCTGCGGCGAGCCTTGACGAGGCATCGCTTGCCGGGAGAATCGCCACGTTCGAACCGCTTCCCAGCATCTCAGAGCCTCAGTTCGCCGTGGAGCAGTACGAGCCTTGGGAGGTTGAGCCGACCACCCCCGGCCTTCCGGTGAGGCAGGCTGCCGCACCCATGGCGGGCGTTCCGCTCGCCCTGCAGGTCCCCGAGGTCACCGCTCCCTCGGACCCCGTTGCCGCCGATACCGCGACCGACAGCGACCTTGACAGGGAACTCGCCGCCCTCATGCCCACTGCGGTCTTCGAGCCGGTGGCTGAACAGGCCGTGACGGTTGTCGCAACGGTACCGGCGCCCGTCTCGGTCCCGGTGCAGGCAGCCGCGGCACCTGTCACTGTGCCTCCTTTGCCGACCACCTCCGCTCCGGCGCCATCGGTGCCCGCGCTACCTGTGGCCCCGGTGGTCGCACCGATGCCCGAGCCTGTCGCCGTACCGATGCCCGAGCCCGTCGCCGCACCGACCCCCGCACCGACGCCCGCACCTGTCGCCGTCCCCGCGCCGATTCCGGCACCCGTCGCCGTGCCCGAGCCGATTCCGGCACCTGTCGTCGTGCCCGTGCCCGTGCCCGTCGCCGAGCCGCCCGCTCCGACCCCTGCACTTCAGGCTGCAGCCAAAGAGGAGTACTGGGAGGACATGCTGCGGGGCCAGCAGCCTCCGGAGACGCCCCGGGCGCAGGTGCGGGCCGCCGAGGCGCGCCCCGAGGTTCACGTCTCCGCCTCAGAGCCGCCCGCCGTGCCGCAGTCTGTGCCTGTCGCTCAGTCGCGTCCGGCCCGCGTCAGACCGGTCGCCCGCGTGCGGTCTGCCGAAGGTCTGCTGGTGGAGTTCGCTCCCGCCGCCGCGGTAGGCGAGGGGCCGGACTCGCGTCGCGGGGCAGTGCCTGAGCTTGTCATGGAGGCGCCGGTCGAGATGTGGTTCGGTGAGGCCCGGGTCGGAGTGAAGGCCGGCACGGCCACGTACGACCGATTCAGAAAGTACGCTGACGTCCTCCTGCAGGACCTGCGCGCCACCAAGATGCGCGTGTGAAATGCGGCGCGTGTGCCGCACGCTGTATGATGCAGCTGACTCGGTGCGATGACGTAGGCAGTTCATCGTGCTCCGCACGGGCGCAAAGGACATCGTAGGTGGCGGAAGCCGGACAGAGACTCGGTCAGCTCCTCATGCGGGCCGGTGTGATCACCGATAAGCAGCTCAACGACGCGCTTGAGGTGCATCGCGCTACCGGTAGTCCGCTCGGTCGGGTGCTCGTCGACCTCGGCTACGCCACGCAAGGCGCGATCCTGTCGGTGATGGCGAAGCAGATCGGGATCGAGTATGTGAACTTCGCCGAGCGCCCGCCTGAGGCCAATGCGGTGACCGCCGTGCCGAAGGAACTCGCGCAGCGCTACACGCTCATGCCCGTCGCAGTGCTCGACAACACGCTGCTCGTGGCGATGGCTGACCCACAGAACGTGCTCGCCTTGGACGACCTTCGGATCATCACCGGCTATGAGATCAAGCCCGCGATCTCGACTCGCGACGACATCGTGGCGGCGATCGACGAGTACTACAAGGTCGCCGAACACACGACTGACGATGAGTTCGTCTCCACCGAGGACATCGGAGACGACGAGCTCGCTCAGCTCACGGACGTCGAAGCCGAGGCCCCGGCCGTCAAGCTTGTGAACTACATCATCCAAAAGGCCGTGGCTGATCGAGCCTCGGACATACACATCGAGCCCCAGGAGAACGATCTGAGGGTCCGCTTCCGGGTCGATGGCGTGCTGCATGAAGTCATGCGCAGCCCGAAGTCGACCCAGCAAGCGATGATCTCTCGCTTCAAGATCATGGCCGAGATGGATATCTCCGACTCTCGCCGACCGCAGGACGGCCACTGCGCGGTGACCGTGGGTCCTCACAAGTTGGATTTCCGCGTCTCATCGCTGCCGACCGTCTATGGCGAGCGCATCGTGCTCCGAATCCTGCGCAAGGACTCGATTCTGCTCAAGCTCTCTGACCTCGGGTTCCTGCCCTCGTCACTCGATCGTTTTGAGTCCTCGTTCACCAAGCCGTATGGCGCGATCCTGGTAACAGGGCCTACCGGTTCGGGTAAGTCGACGTCGCTCTATGCGGCCATCAACGTTCTGAACGATCCGGGCCGTCACATCGTCACCGCTGAGGACCCGGTCGAGTACCGGCTTCCCGGGGTGAACCAGTGCCAGATGAACCACAAGGCGGGGCTGGATTTCGCGCGGGCGTTGCGGTCGTTCCTGCGATGCTCGCCGGATGTCATTCTGGTGGGCGAGATCCGCGACCAGGAAACGGCGCAGATCGCCATCGAATCGGCCCTCACCGGTCACCTCGTTCTGTCGACACTCCACACCAACGACGCGGCGAGCGCCGTCACGCGGCTCATAGAGATGGGCGTGGAGCCCTTCCTCGTCTCGTCGGCCGTGGGCTGCATCCTCGGGCAGCGCCTTGCCCGTAAGCTCTGTCCGGAGTGCAAGCAGGAGTGGCGCCCCAAGCCAGAAGTGCTAATCGAAGCGGGTTACCGTGCCGATAACCTCCCTGAGATCGTCTTCAAGGCCGGCGGCTGCCGCAAGTGCGGTGGCACCGGCTACCGTGGTCGAATCGGCGTGCACGAGGTGCTCCTCATGTCCGAGGAGATTTCGCGCCTGTGCGTCGAGGAGGCGACGGCCGAAGAGGTGAAGAAGGTTGCCGTGCAGCAGGGCATGCTCACGTTGCGAGAGGACGGGCTGGAGAAGGTCCGTATGGGCAACACGTCGATCGAGGAGATCGTTCGGGTCATCGTCTGACGAACGGACGAGTGCAGTTTAGGAGCAGCAGATGGCATCGTTCAGTTACACGGTCAGGGATAAGGCCGGCAAGGTAGCCAAGGGTAAGCTCGAGGGCGAGAGCAAAGAGGCCGTGCAGGCCAAGCTCACCCAGATGGGCTACATCATCCTTGAGCTCGATCAGCAGGGTGGCCTGTCCCTACTCAACGGCGTCACGTTCGGGACGGGTGTGAAGGTCAAGGACGTGACGATCTTCTCGCGTCAGTTCTCGACGATGATCAACGCCGGTCTATCGCTGACCAAGTGCCTGAGCATTCTGGGCGGCCAAACTGAGAACCGCTACCTTCGTGAAACCATCGCCCAGGTCGGCAAGGACGTTGAGGCTGGCCAATCGCTGTCCGATTCCCTCGGTCGGCACCCTAAGATCTTCCCGCCCATATTCATCAACATGGTGCGCGCCGGCGAGACCGGTGGTGTACTCGACGAGGTCTTGAACCGTCTGGCTGATCACTTCGAGCAAGAGGCCGCCCTCAAGGGCAAGATCAAGTCCGCAATGGCGTATCCCGTGGCGATGGGCGGCATGGTCCTCGCGATCCTCGCGGCCATGATGGTGTTCGTCGTGCCCACGTTCGAGAAGATGTTCTCTGATATGGAGAGCGATCTGCCCGCGATGACCCAGCTCTTGGTGGACCTGTCTGATTTCGTTGCCGGCTTTGGCGGGGTCGCCGTCGTTGTGGGGTTCGCGGCCGTTATCTACGCCTTCAAGTGGTGGTCGAAAGGCCCCGGTCTGCTCATCTGGGATAGTGCCAAGCTCCGTATGCCGGTGTTCGGGACGCTTACTCGCAAGATCGCGCTCGCGCGGTTCACCCGTACCTTCGGAACGCTCGTCTCCGCCGGCGTGCCGATTCTGTCGGCCCTCGACATCGTGGGCGACACCGCAGGCAACGAAGAGGTGGCACAGGCGGTCAAGAAGGTAAGGGCCGCTATCAAAGAGGGCGAGACCATCGCCAAACCGCTTGGCGAGAGCAAGGTCTTCCCGTCGATGCTCGTCCAGATGATCGCGGTCGGCGAGGAGACCGGCGCGCTGGACGCCATGCTCAACAAGATCGCTGACTTCTACGACGAGGAGGTCGGGGCCGCGGTCGACGGTCTCACCTCGCTGATCGAACCGCTCATGATGGCACTGCTCGGCGTCGTGGTCGGCGGCATGGTCATCGCCCTGTACCTGCCGATGTTCAACGTCATCTCGCTCGTCAAGTAGAGCCAATGGGGGCACGTGCTCCAGTTGGGGGGTGAACTGACATGAAGGTGTGGCGCACGGAACACGGATTCACCCTGGTGGAACTGATGGTCGTGGTTCTCATTATCGGCATTCTCATCGCACTCGCTGTTCCCGTATTCAACGCCGCCTCGGCTAACGCCGAGGAGAAGACATGCGCTGCCAACCGACGAATCGTCGACGGCGCCATCAATACCTACGTTTCCGCGGACCCCGATCACACATCTGCGGACATAACAGCGGTGGACGACGCTGACTTGGTTCCAGACTATCTGAAATGGGCCCCGCAGTGCCCGGCTGGCGGTGTCTACTCCGTCAGCGGGGGATCGACTGGTTGCACGTGGCCTAGCCACTAGGACCTGCTTGAGAATCCCTCTAAAGTCCGTCGTTCTGCGCTCCGATACAGGGTGTGTCGGAAGTTGAGGTGGCCAGACAGGCCACCCACGAACCCCGCAAGGGGGAAGGAGGTGCGGAACTCATGAAGATGCTCCGCAAGCAGGAGGGCTTCACCCTCGTCGAGCTCATGGTCGTCGTTCTCATTATCGGTATCCTCATCGCAGTCGCAATCCCGGTCTTCAACGCCGCCTCGGCCAACGCTGAGACCAAGACGTGCCAGGCCAACGAGCGTACGCTCAG
>JAXMKZ010000015.1 GCA_034370385.1 Coriobacteriia bacterium | reverse complement strand
TCAGTCGCGGCGGAGCCGGCGGACGGTCGCAACCCGGGTCAAAGCAGCGTCGCGGCCGAGCGGATGCGGTGCGAGGAGTCGCATCGCGCGCACGAGCGGATGGATGTCGCGCGCCGGTCGAACGCGATCGCAGGTCAAGACCAATAGACGAGCCGCGAAGAAGCCGCATACTGCTTCCTTGCTCGGCTTGCAGCCCCGCTCGCGCTAACACTGATTCTACGAACGACCTTCTACCGAGATTCTAGCATCGCGCTGACTGCGTATGCCCACGACGACCTTCGACACAACGCTCGCCCGCCCTTCAGCCGTCGCGGCACTTACATGCTTATGCGGTCTGCATAACACCCCGCTCTCCGAACCCGGTCCCTCATCCGCGTGGCAACCCGTCGAGCGGGCTTCGGACGCCGAGCCCTCCCTTGTTGAGAACGTGCGTATATACCATCGTGGTACTCACGTCCTTGTGGCCCAGCAGCTCTTGGATCGTCCGGATGTCATAGCCGTCCTCCAGCAGGTGCGTCGCGAACGAGTGCCGCAGCGTGTGGGTGGTCGCGTGCTTCGGAATGCCCGACCGCCGCACTGCATCGCGCACCGCACGCTGCACGAGCGACTCGTGCACATGGTGTCGTCCCTCGCAACCTGTCGCCGGGTCGCGCCACCGCCGCTGCTGGGGGAACACGTACTGCCAGCGCCACTCTCCGGCCGCATTCGGGTACTTGCGACAGAGCGCATCAGGCAGCCCCACTCGCCCCCAACCGGCCGCGCGATCCTCGCGATGCAGCGCCTCAACGCCCATGAGATGCATCCGCAGCGCAGCTTTGGAATCGCCGGGAAGCACAGTCACTCGGTCCTTCGCGCCCTTACCGTTGCGCACGCAGATCTCAGAACGTTCGAAGTCGATGTCGAGCACGCGCACCCCCAGGCACTCGTTCAACCGCATCCCCGTGCCGTAGATGAGGGCTGCGATCAGGTGATAGTCGCGATCGATTTCGGCCAGCACGCGTGCAACCTCGTGGCGCGTCAAGACGACCGGAAGCCGGACCGGGCGCCGTGCGCGCACGACGTCACCTAGATCACCCAGATCGAGCCCGAACACGTGCCGGTAGAGGAACAGCAGCGCCGACAGCGCCTGTGTCTGGGTGGATGCACTGACGTGCGCTTCAACGGCCAAGTGAGTCAGGAAGGCGTTGATCTCCTCGACACCCATATCACCGGGATGGCGCATGCGATTGAACCGCACGAACCGGCGCACCCAGTGGCAGTACGCATCGACCGTCCTCGGACTGTAGTGCCGGCTGCGCATGGCGTCGCGCATGACGTCGAGCAATCTGGGTTGTGCCACGGCGGACATCCTTCGGCGTGGTGGGCGACCCACGGTGGCACGCCGACCTTACCCGAACCCAAACGACCTCTTCTTCGCACCCCTAGCTTGCGTCGTCCTCCGTGGTGAGGTGCTCCTCGCCCAGCACGACTTCGATGAGGTCGCCAGGCGAAGCGCAGTCCGCAGGCACCCGCACCCGCAGGTAGTCTCGCGTCGTCCCCTCGGCCACATCGCCTTCGACGCGCTCCACGAGTATCTCGGCCCGATCGCCTGCCCGCGAAGCCTCGTGCGCGTCTCGCAACCGCGCATCGAGCCCCCGCAGCGCCTCGGCTCGCGCGGCCTTCACCGGCGCCGGAACCTGATCGTTCCTCTCTGCCGCTGGAGTCCCCGCCCGAGGCGAGTAGCGGAACACGTGAAGCCGCGCGAACCCGATCTCCTCACACAGCCGCAGCGTCTCCTCGGCATCCGCATCGGTCTCGCCCGGCAGCCCCGAGATCACGTCGGTCGTGACGGCCAGCCCCGGCACCCACGCACGCGCCGCCGCGACGCGCTTGGCGTACTCCGCGGCCGTGTAGCGCCGGCCCATGGCGCTCAGCACAGAATCGGACCCACTTTGAAGCGGCAGATGCAGGTGGGGACAGACCACGTCGGCGTGAGCCGCCATCACCGCCAGCAGCTCGGTGGTGACATCCGGCGGCTCGAGGCTCGACAGGCGCAATCGGGCGATACCGGTGCTCACCAGACGACTCATCAACCCGGGCAGGTCGGTCGCCCCGTCGCGGTAGCGGCCGATGTTGATGCCGGTCAGCACCACCTCGCGAACACCCGCATCCGCGAGCGCGGTCACCTCGGCCACCACGACGTCCGCCGCCACCGATCGCGGCACGCCGCGCGCGTGGGGAACGATGCAGTAGCCGCAGAAGTTGTCACAACCGTCCTGGACCTTGACCATCGCACGGGTGCGGAAGCCCTCGCCCGCGCGCACATGCCGCGTGCCTGATTCGGGGGCTCCGGACACCACGGCCCCGCCCCCAAGCGCCTCGGCCACCCGCGCCGCCACGCGCTCCTTGTCCGCCTCTACCACCACGCGCTCGCCGAGCGCCAGCAGTGCCTCGCGATCGAGTGCCGCGAGGCATCCGGTCACGACCACCACGGGCTCTCCCGCTGCGCCTAGCGCGCGCCGCACCGCTTTGCGCGCCTTCGCGTCGGCCTCGCCGGTCACCGTGCACGTGTTCACGACCACGACCGCGGCTTGGTCCTCGCCGACCACTTCGCAGCCCTGCCCCAGCAGCTCGGCTGCGATCGACTCGCTCTCGACCCGGTTCACCTTGCAGCCGAGCGTGCGAAACGCCACGGCCAGCCGACGCACCTCGCTCACGCGCGCTCCAACTCGTGGATGGCGAGCGCCACCGCGACCACCGCGGCCGTCTCGGTGCGCAGAATCGGCTCGCCGAGCGTCGCGACGGTCGCCCCAGCCTCGCGCAGCACAGCGACCTCGTCGGGCGACAGCCCGCCCTCGGGGCCCACGACGAGAGCGACGTGCGCGTCAGTCCGGCCTCGCAGCGGCGCAAGCGCCTCAGCCAGCGATGTAGCGTGCTCGTCCTCCCACAACACCACCACCGCGTCAGCGCCGGCGAGCTGTTCGCGGGCCTCTCGCCAGTCAGCGGGGTGGGCTACCTGCGGCACGCGCGTGCGGTGCGCCTGCTCCGCGGCTGACTTGGCGATGCGCTGCCAGCGCTCACCTCGCTCGGCGCGCTTGCGCTCGTCCAGTCGCACGATCGAACGCTCGGTGAGAACCGGCAGCACGGCATCGGCACCCACCTCGACGGCCTGGCGCACGATCGCATCCATCTTCTCGCCCTTCGCCACGCCCTGCACGAGCGTGACCTGTGGACGCCGGCGCGCAACAGGCGTGGTGTAGGTGAGCAGCGTCGCGACAAGTGCATCCCGGTCCGCAGCCTCAACGCGCGCGCACCAGACGCCGCCGTCGGGTTCGACGCCTTCGATCTTTTCGCCAACACGCAGGCGCAAGACCGACACCGCGTGGTGGCAGTCCTCAGAGTCGAGCGGCAGCCGAACGCGGGCTCCCTCGCCCGCCGCCAGCGCCTCAGTCAGGAAGAATCGGTGCAGCGACACGGCTAGCCCCTCAGCCAGTCCTTGAGCTTCTCAAGCGGAACACGGTCCTCGTGGCGTGTCTCGTCGCCGAACTCGGTGGCAAGCTCGCGCAGCAACTCCTTCTGGCGCTTCGAAAGCTTCTTGGGCACCTCGACCGCCAGGTGGACGATGAGGTCGCCCCTTCCCCCTGAGTTGAGGCGGGGCATGCCTCGGCCCTTCACGCGGACCGCGTCGTCGTGCTGGCTCCCTGCGGGTACGTGTACCTCGTTCTCCTCAAGAATCCCGCCCACACTCAGATCCGCGCCCAGGGCCGCCTGGGTCATGGACACGCGGTAGCGGCGGTGCAGATCGTCGCCCTCGCGGTGCAGGTACTCGTGCTCCTTGAGGCGCACGCTGACGATCAGGTCTCCCGCAGCCGCACCGCGAATGCCTGCCTCGCCCAACCCGCGCAGCCGTATCTGCTGTCCGTCGCGAATACCGGCCGGAATCGACACGTTCACGTGCTGACGATCCGGAACCCGTCCCGAACCTTGGCACTCCTCGCACGGCTTCTCCACGACACGTCCGCTGGCGCCGCACCGCTCGCACGGCGCGGAGGTCTGCATCGTGCCAAGGAACGTCTGGCGCATGGTCGTGCGCTGACCGGTGCCGTTGCAGTCCGGACAGGTCACGATCGAGGCGGCCGCCTCGGAGCCCTTCCCGTTGCACACATCACACGTGGCGAGCCGATCGAGAACGATCTCCTTCTCCGCGCCGGTCGCTGCCTCTTCAAGCGTGATGACGAGGTTCATCGCCATGTCGCGGCCTTCCGGCCGCGCACCGCGGCCCGCGCCGGCCACTCCACCGAAGAAGGCGCTGAATATGTCGCCCATGCCGAAGCCGCCACCGCCGCCACCGAACAGGTCGTTCAGGTCGACGTACTGGTAGCCCCCGCCAGCGCCGCCACCGCCGCCGCGCCCGACCGAGCCGAAGCGGTCGTACTGCTCCTTCTTGGTGGGGTCGGACAAGACATCGTAGGCCTCGTTGACCTCTTTGAAGCGCTCCTCGGCGTCCGGCGCACTGTTCACGTCGGGATGGAACTCGCGCGCCTTGCGGCGAAACGCCTTCTTGATCTCATCTGCCGAGGCGCCCTTCTCGACGCCCAGGGTCTGGTAGTAGTCACGGGTGCCAGCGGGCACTACACATCGTCTCCTTGCACGTGGTCGGGATTCGCATCAGTCGGGACGGCCGGATCACCCTCAGCGGGCCACGCGGTGGCGCGGCGCACGCGCTCACTCAGTTTGGCGCAGATCGTCCAGATGATCGGGTCGTCAAGATACGCCTGAAAGGTCGGGGTGTCGATGGCCTCGAGGTGGGTCTCGCCGCACGCCACGGCGCTCGCCGATCGCACGCCGGGCGAGAACAGAGCCATCTCGCCGAAGAAGCCGCCCGGCTCCACGCGCTCGAGCACGGTGCGTGCGCCATCGCGCTCGCGCACGATCTCCACGGCTCCGCTGCGCACCACGTACATGTCCGCGGCGGCGTCACCTTCCTCGAACACGGTGTCTCCGTCGGCAAACACCCCCAAGATGCCGGTCAACTCGGCCATCATTCTCCCCCCATAGCTTGCGACAGTTCGCGCGCAACCGCGTGAACCGCCCCCATTGCCCGCCCGTAGTCCATGCGAGTCGGCCCTACCACGCCGACGACTCCCTCTGAGGAGCCCGTCGAGTACGACGTGGCCACGATGCTCACGTTGCCAAGCTCCACACGGCGGTTCTCGTGTCCGATGCGCACCGTCATCTCCCGGGTGGCGAGCGCCTCTGACAGCGCTTCGAGCACCGCGATGCCGTCCTCAAGGAACTCGATGAGTGGCCCCGCGCGATCGGCGTCATGGAACTCGGGCTGGGCGAGCAGCGCAGGCACCCCCACGTGGAAGAATCGGTCGCGATCCGCCTCGTTGAGCGCGTCAAGTATCTCGTCGAGCACGCGCCCCATCAGCGGAACGCTCGCATCGGCTCCCGCACGGTCGGCGTCGACCAGGGCAGCGCGAAGGGGACGGATCTCACACGCGCGCTTGCCTACGACCGCCGCGTTGAGCGCGCGCTCCATGTCGGCGAGCAGCTCGGGCGCGGCCTCGTCCGCGAGCTCGATGGAGCGGTTCACGACCTGTCCCGACTCTGTGATCAACACGAACAGCGCGCGCCGCGGTGCAAGCGACAGAAGGTCGAGCCGCTTGACGCGCGCCACCGTCACACTCGGTGCGATCGAGACGGCCAGACAGTCGGTGAGTCGAGTCAGCGCCACGGCGGTCGTGCGCATCAGGTCATCCACCTCGGCGGCGTGACCGATGGTGGAGGTGGCGGGAGTGTCAAACCGTCCCGCGCGGCGCTCGATGAGGTCGTCGACGAAGCTGCGATAGCCGATGTCGGTGGGCATGCGGCCGGCCGACACGTGCGGCTGCACGACGTAGCCGGTCTCCTCGAGGATCGACAGCTCAGAGCGAACCGTGGCCGGACTGCACGCCAGCTCGTAGCGGTCGACAAGCGTCTTGCTACCGACCGGGGTCGCACTCGATACGTACTCCTCGACGAGCGCCCGGAGGACGCGTCGTCTGCGATCGTTGAGCATCAGGCGTCCTCACTCCTTTCGTGCGAGCACGTGCTGCGATTGGCACTCGATTATAGCGAGTGCCAACCCGTGCGCGAAGAGCGACGGGAGACTACTCGCCGGACCACACTCGGCCAAAGACCTCGTTACCCAGCAGCCACCCGCGCTCCGTGGTCCGCCATCGCCCGCCGACGTGCTCGACAAGACCTGCATCCGCGAGCTCAGCCAGCCCTGTCTGCGCCCCGGCACGCGTCGCGAGCTCGTCGGTGATGCCCGCAGACAGGCGTAGCCCGAGCATCGCATCCTCGCGCACAGCGTCGGAGGCGTCGAGCGCCTCGATCGCCACCGGCGGGCAGTCCCACAAGCACGACAGGAAGCCGGAGGTCGTGTCGTGCCAGGTGAACCGGACGCGCCAGTCGTCAGGCCAGCTGTAGACGACTCGAGCCGACAGCGGGGTCTTCTTGGCGGTGTGCACCGGCAGCATGCTCGCCGCTCCGGGGCCGACGCCCAGGTAGGCGCCGCCGGTCCAGTACCGGATGTTGTGGCGACATTCCTGACCCGGGCGCGCATAGCTTGCAACCTCATAGCGCTCGAATCCGGCGGCGCGCAGCGCGGTGGCTGCCACAGCCAGGTGGTCCGCCGCAGTATCCGCGTCGGGCTCGGGCACTTCCCCGCGCGCGATGCTAGCCGCCAGCGGCGTATCGTCCTCGACGCTCAGCGGGTAGACGCTCACATGACCCGCTCCGGTGGCGATAGCACGCTGCACCGATTCGGCCCACGAAGCGGCCACCTGCCCGGGAACCCCGCACATCAGGTCGACAGAGAAGGGCAGCCCGGCGGCCCGAAGCGCCGACGCAGCCGCTTCAGCCGCAGCCGCATCGTGCCTGCGTCCAAGCCACGCCAGCACCTGATCGTCGAAGCTTTGCACCCCGAGCGACACGCGGGTCACCCCGGCTGACGCCAGTTCTGCGGCCAGTGCGGGGGTGAGCGAATCCGGATTGGCCTCCACGGTCACTTCCGTGTCGGCGCTTAACCCAGGTAGCGCGCGCAGGGCCGTCACGAGCCCGGCGAGCCGTGAGCCCAGGAGCGTCGGAGTCCCTCCCCCGATGTAGACGCTCGGCACCGCGTGAAGCACGCCCGCGTCCACGAACTCCTCGAGGTAGGCCAGAAGCGCCGCTACGTAGGCATCGCCGTAGTCCGCCCCGCTCGGCAGTGCATCGGCGACATAGTGGACGGTCTCGGCGGGTACGCGCGCACAGGGATCGTCAGCGGCAGAGGTGAAGTCGCAATAGGCGCACTTGGAGACGCAGAAGGGCACATGGAGGTAGAGCGATACGCCGTGCGGCTGCTCCCCCATGGTTCACAACCCTTCGAGGTAGGCGCGATACTCCGTGAGCAGTCTGTCGAGTTCCGCGTGGCTGCGACACGCGTTCACCTTCTCGCGCACGTGGCTTGCCCCGGGCATGCCGTGGATGTACCACGCGACGTGCTTGCGCATCCGCACCACCGCCCGCTCGCCCGAGAACTCGACGAGGGCCGCCGCGTGCTCGCGCGCCATCTCGATGCGCTCGTACCAGGTGGGAGGGGGAAGCGTCTCGCCGTGGTCGATAAGCGCCCGCGCCTCGCGAAAGATCCAGGGGTTGCCTTGGGCACCGCGTGCGGCCATCACCGCGTCGCATCCGGTCTCGTCGAGCATCGCCTTGGCAGCCGCGGCAGTCAGCACGTCTCCCGAACCGATCACCGGCACCGTGAGTGCCGCCTTGACACGCGCGATGACATCCCAGTCGGCCTCTCCGTGGTAGAACTGGGCACGTGTACGCCCGTGAACCGCAACCGCGGCAACGCCCGCGTCCTCCATCGCCAGCGCGAACTCGACGGCGGTGTCGTCCTCAGGGCCGAAACCCTTCCGGAACTTCACCGTGACGGGCACGTCAACCGCGGCCACCACGGCAGCCACGACTTCCGCGGCACGCTCCGGCGTCCGCATGAGCCCTGCGCCCTCGCCCTTGTTGGCGACTTTGGCCACCGGACAGCCCATGTTGATGTCGACGAGCGCCACGGTGTCCGGATAGCGCGCGAGGATCGCTGCTGCCTGCTCGGCCATCATCGTCGGGTCCGCACCGAACAGCTGCACACCGTAGGGAACCTCGGCCGGGTGATACGACAAGAGCTTGCGGGCGGTCGGCGAATCGGGGCTGTGGTGCAGACCGGTGGCGCTGACCATCTCGGTGTAGGTCAGGCCCGCACCGAAGCGCTTGCAGATGCCTCGAAAGGGAGCTTCCGTCACGCCCGCCATCGGCGCAAGCAGCACGTTCTTCGCCGCGAGCAGCTCGCGCACGCGCGCAACCCGCGGGTCGGCGCCGGCATCAGCGGCGCATGCAGTGCATCCGCTGGATGCCGGCGCGCCGATGCCGCCGAAGGTCGGCATCGGCTACTCGTCGACCTTCAGGATCGCCATGAAGGCCTCCTGCGGCACCTCGACGCTCCCGATGTTCTTCATGCGCTTCTTGCCCTTCTTCTGCTTCTCAAGCAGCTTGCGCTTGCGGGTGATGTCACCGCCGTAGCACTTCGCGAGAACGTCCTTGCGCTTGGCGCGCACCGTCTCCCGGGCAAGGATGCGGCCACCGATCGCCGCCTGGATGGGCACCTCGAACATCTGGCGCGGGATAATTCCCCGCAGTTTCTCGGTGAGGATCTTGCCCCGGTCGTACGCCTTGTCGCGGTGCACGATGAACGACAGGGCGTCCACCGGCTTGCCGGCCAGGAGGATGTCGAGCTTGACGAGGTGTCCGGGGCGATAGCCCAAGAACTCGTAGTCGAGCGATGCGTAACCCTTGGTGCGGCTCTTGAGCTGGTCGAAGAAGTCCATGATCAGTTCGGAGAGCGGCATCTCGTAGTGCATCTCGACCGTGGTCGCCGAGAGATACTGCATGTTCATGAAGGTGGCGCGCCGGTTCTGGGTGAGCTCCATGACGGACCCGACATAATCCGGCGGGACGAGGACCGTGGCGGTGAGGTACGGCTCCTCCATGCGTTCGAGCTTCGCCGGGTCGGGCATGTCCTGCGGTGAGT
Source organism: Coriobacteriia bacterium (assembly GCA_034370385.1). Classification (NCBI taxonomy): domain Bacteria; kingdom Bacillati; phylum Actinomycetota; class Coriobacteriia; species Coriobacteriia bacterium. The sequence continues at coordinate 7,205 of JAXMKZ010000015.1, read as the reverse complement.
GCAGCGTGAGCATCTCCCCGCTCGTGAGGTAGGCGTGGTACTCCACCGATGGTGCGGTGGCGAGCAGGTCGAGGTCGAACTCGCGCTCGAGGCGCTCCTTGACGACCTCCATGTGCAAAAGCCCCAGAAAGCCGACGCGGAACCCGAAACCGAGCGCGTGACTGCTCTCCGGCTCGTAGACCAGCGCGGGGTCGTTCAACGTGAGCTTGTCGAGCGCATCGCGCAGTTCGGGGTACTGATCTCCGTCGATGGGAAACAGGCCGGTGTAGACCATCGGCTTGACTTCGCGGTACCCCGGCAGCTGCTCGGTGGCGCCGTGCTTGGCCAGCGTCACGGTATCGCCCACCTTGACCAGCGACGGATCTTTGAGCCCGGTGATCAGGTAGCCGACTTCGCCCACGGTCAGCTCGTCTACCGGCAGGTTGGCCGGGCGGCGCACGCCCACCTCTTCGACATCGGTGACGGTGTCGGTGGCCATCATGCGGACCTTCAGGCCCTTCTTCACCGCGCCGTCGATGATGCGGATGAGTGCGACGACCCCGCGGTACTCGTCGAAGTAAGAGTCGAAGATCAGCGCCTTGAGCGGCGCGTCGGAGTCGCCTACGGGCGGCGGCACGCGCCGAATGACCGACTCGAGCGCCTCAAGCACGCCCACGCCCGACTTACCCGACGTGAGCACCGCCTCGTCGGCCGGAATCGCAAGGCCCTCTTCGATCTCGTGGCGCACGCGCTCCGGATCGGCGGCGGGTAGATCGATCTTGTTGATGAGCGGGATGATCTCAAGGCCCGCGTTCATCGCCATCAGAGCATTGGCGACCGTCTGCGCCTCAACGCCCTGGGCCGCATCGACCACGAGCAGCACGCCTTCGCACGCCTCGAGCGAACGCGAGACCTCGTAGGTGAAGTCCACGTGACCCGGGGTGTCGATGAGGTTGAGCTGGTAGGTGGTGCCATCGTCGGCGTCGTACATGACGCGCACGGCCTGCGCCTTGATGGTGATACCCCGCTCGCGCTCGATGTCCATAGAGTCGAGGACCTGCTCGACCATATCGCGCTCTTCGACCGTGTGAGTCAGCTCGAGAATGCGATCCGCGAGCGTCGACTTACCGTGGTCGATATGGGCGATGATCGAGAAGTTGCGAATGTGGCTGGGGTCTGTGGTCATAGCGGCATAGTGTATCAGGGTGCGAGGGGCACGTGCGAGTCAGTGGAGGCGCCAAACCGCGTTCGTGACCATGGTGCGAGGCGAACGCCCCCCGATTGGCGACGCTCGGAGCCGTGTGCTAGACTATCGCGGTTCGTCGACACCCCACTGTCACGGGCACCATCGTAATCGTCTGGAGGACAAGCACGTGGCGAATATCAAGAGCCAGAAGAAGCGCATCCTTACCAATGAGAAGGCCCGCCTTCGCAACAAGGCCGTCAAGTCCGGCCTCAAGACCGCGGTCAAGAAGGTCCACACCGCCATCGAGGCCGGCGACGCAGCCGCGGCTCAGGCTGCCGCACTCGAAGCCTCGAAGCTTCTCGACCAGGCCGCCAGCAAGGGCGTCATCCACGCCAAGCAGGCCGCCAACCGTAAGTCGGGTCTCATGAAGGCCGCTAACGCCGTCGGCTAAGACCCGCACACCCTCATGATCCAGCGTTCGAGAACGAGCCGGGCATCCCGGCCCGTTTTCATTTCCGTCTCACTTTGGGCCGCCGCGCGCAGCAGATTGACCAGCTCCCCGGGGCGAAACGCGCGCGCCTGACGCGGCAGACGCTTGATCTGCCAGTCCGGACGGCCCATCTCACGGGCCACGTCGTAGATGTTCGTTACGCCGCGTTCGGAAAGCGACTGCGCAGCGATCAGGTCTCTGACACTGCGGACCGCCATCGCGTGGAGCGCATGCTCAGACGCGGTGCCGTCTCCCATCAGGCGGTCGGCCAACCGCAAGGCGCCGCCGCAGTCACGCTCCACGAGCGCTTCGGCGAAGTCGAACACCGTGCGGTGTCCGGTCGTGGCGACGATCTTCTCCACATCCGCACGCGAGATCTGGCGCACATCCTTGCCGACGAACGCGACGGCCTTGTCGACTTCGACGACGATCTGCTGCAGGTCTCGGCCGACCGTATCGACAAAGAGCTCGGCTGCGTCGAGCGAGATCTCCTTGCCCCGATCGGCGAACATCCCACGTACCGTCGCCGGGAAGTCGCTGCGCTTAGGGGCTTTGCGCTCGACCACGCCACCCAGCGCGTCGATCGCCTTGTAGAGCCTCGTGTTCTTGGCAAGCTTCTCACCACTCACCGCCAGCACCGTCATCGGGGCGGGGTCCTTCGCGTACTCAGCCAGCGCATCAAGACCGGCCTTGGGCATCTTCTCGACGTTGCGGACCACCACAAGGCGGCGCTCGCTCATGAACGGCAGCGTATTGCTCGCGCCGATGACCTCGTCGATATCGGCACTCTCGCCATCGAACGCGTTCATGTTGTAGTCGAGGTCCGCGACGTCGCCCACGCGCTTCTTCAGGCGCGTGACGGCCTGCTCGACGAGCAGCTTCTGCTCGCTGACTATCAGGTACACGGGCTTGAGATCCTCGGTTGAGGCGCTCACGGACCACCGCCTTCGGTGCGCTCGGCAACCGTGCCAGTGTCGCACACGATCCGCGCACCTCGCCACGCACCGACGTCTCTTCGGTCAGCTCGAACACGAGGTCTCCATCCCGATCGGTGCGCCTGACCTCACTGCCTGCGGCCTCGAGCACTCCCAACGTGTCGTCACGCGGATGCCCGAACCGGTTGCCCGCGCCCACGCTGATGGCGGCCGTTTCGGGGGTCAGCACAGCCATCGAGGGCTCAGACACGGCCCCTTCGCTCCCGTGATGACCCACCTTCAGCACGTCGACATCGGGAAGCTCGCCGGTACCGGCCAGCCGATCGAGCACATCGCCTTCCGCATCGCCGGTCAGGAGAACGGATGTCTGGCCCTTCTCGACCAAGAGCACGACGCTCGCCTCGTTCTCGGCCGCGTCCCTGACGGGAGCGCGTGGCCACAGTACGGTCAGGGTCACCGAACCCACCGTCAGGCGATCGTTGGCAGCAAGTCCGACGGCTCGCACGTCGGTCATCGCTTCTGCCTCATCGAACTGCGCCTCTCCCCCGGCCGGGACGTAGAGCGCTCCTGCCTTGTGGAGTCCTGCCAGCGTCGCCACGCCTCCGGTGTGGTCGTCGTGCGCGTGCGTCAGCACCACGAAGTCCAGCTGGCGCACTCCGTGCCTCCTCAACGCCGAGGCGAGCGCCGCGGCGTTCGGGCCTGTATCGACAAGCGCCGCCGCAGGACCGTCCCTCACGAGGATCGCGTCGCCCTGGCCGACGTCGAGCACGACCACTTCGGCGCCCCCTCGTGCCGGCGGCCCGAATCCGACTGCAGCGCTCAGCAGCATCGCAGCCGCCAGCCCGAGCCTGGCCACGTCGCGGCGCGGCGCCGGCCACACCGCCCACACGATGACGGCGGCGGTCACGGTGGTCCAGACGATGAGCGGCGCAGCCTCCTCAACGGGCACCGCAGCCGCAGGGACACGAGCGAGACGTGATGCGACCGCCACGGTCATCGCCGCCAGTGAGCCGGTGATCCCCAGAAGGAACTCACCTACCCGAGCCTCGAGAGACCGGACCACCAGCCCGACGAGCCCCGTCACGAGCATCACCGACACCAAAGGCCCGGCGATGAGGTTAGCCACCGGTGCGATGAGCGAAAGCGAACCGAAGATGGGGACCGCGACGGGCATCGTGGCAAGCTGTGCGACGACGGTGAGAGACAGCGGTTCTGCCAGCGCACGCAGGGGTCCGGGCAACGCAGCTTCGAACCACCGAGAAGCCAACCCTGAGAAGAGCGTCAGTCCCCCCACGGCAGCAACGGACAGCATGAACCCCAGGTCGAAGGCGACCGGAGGGAACATGATGAGGGCCGCACACGCAGCAGCACTGAGCGCCGCAACCCGGTCGGCACGCCGGCCCAGCGAGGTCACAAGGATCGCCACGCCGGTCATCGCCAGGGCACGGACGGCCGATGCCTGCATACCGGTCGCCACCACGTAGGCGCCCATCACCGAAAGCACCGCCACGGACCGGACGCGCAGCCCGACCCCCGAAGCGGTCAGGGCCCAGACTATGAGAGAAGCGACCACCACGAGATGACTACCGCTCACCGCGACCAGGTGCGACAGCCCCGTGGTACGGAAATCCGTCTCGGCAGGTGTCCCCGCAAGGCGACGCCTGTCACCCAGGACGACGCCGGCAACGAGCGCCCCCGCCTCACCGGGAAGCTTGTCGACCGTTTGCACGGCACGCGCACGCACGCGCCCGATCGCTCCGAAGACCCCGGAAGGCCAACCCGCCGACCTGATCGTGCGCACCCGCACCGTGCCGGCGCAGCCACGCCGGTGAAGCCGGCGTCCGCGCTCATCTGCGCGTGGTGGCGAGATGCTGCCGGACAGCCTCACCACCTCACGTGCTTCCGGAGCCTTTCCTTCGTCGAACAGCGCCTGCACGCGGCACTCACGCCCCGTCGTGTCGGCGATGACCCCGTCGACCCGGCTGCCGAACCGCCCCGGTGACGCGTCCGACGCCGCCCAGAAGCTCACGTCGCCGCGTAGGGACGCCACTGCGTCAGCTTCGGCACGCCATGCACTCCAGTACGCCCCGCCGACCACGGTTCCCGCCACCAAGCCCGCTCCGACGAGGACCGCAAGGGCGTGACGGGAAACGACCGCAACGGCCAGAATCGTCGCCGAAACGGCCACTACGGCAGCGTGAAGCCATGCCGTCCCGCCCCCGTACACATGCCACGAGACAGACTCAGAAGCAGCACTTCCGGACCACAGCCCGAAGACAACCCAGGCCAACGGAGGCACCGCAGGCCGAAGGATCGGTGACGCTGTCGGGCCCCCCACCGTGGACGGCTCAGCGCACACACGCAAGCCCGGCGAGCTGTTCGCACTTCTTCTCTCCGATGCCCGAGACGCGCGACAGATCCTCCACGCTGGCGAAAGGCCCGTTCGCCTCACGGTCCGCCACGATCTTGGCTGCGGTGGCCGGCCCGATTCCGGGCAGCGTATCCAGCGCCGCAGCGTCGGCGGAGTTCAGATCGACGGGCGCGCCCGCTGGCGAACCCGCCGCGCCGCTCGCACCCGCTCCGCCGCCCGCGGCGGCTGGCGGAGGCGCGACCGAGATCGGATCATCTTCGCTCGGGACGACGACCTGCTCGCCATCCACTACGAGCCGAGCGAGGTTCACGGCGGCCGGCACCGCGTCAGGCAGCATCCCGCCCGACGCATCCACCGCATCAGCGACGCGCGATCCCGACGGCAGCTCGTAGACCCCGGGATGCCTCACCGCTCCGGCTACGTGCACCACCACCCCGGCAGGTGGCGCGGACGCCACCGCCGGCGCGCTGGCCTCGGCTTGAACGCGTGTTCCCGGCGAGACCGCGGCAGTCTCGCGCGGGGGCGCGTCTGAAGCGCTGACCGGCTGAGGCCAGAAGCGCCAGACCCCCCACACGCACGCGATGGCGCACAGGAGCGCTGCGGCCACCAGTACGGGCGGTGCCACGCCCGAGATACCGGCACGGCGCGAGATTCCCTCCAACTTGGACTCGATGAGCTGCCACACGACAAGCGACGCCCCCTCCCGATGCAACGGAGGGGGCGTCGCGTTGTACTCGGCCACGGGCCGCCTTCACTCGGCCCGCACATGACACCCTAGCGGTCGAATCTTCCCGAAATCGAACCCGGAGCTTACCCGGCGACGACCACGCTCACGAGCTTGCCGGGAACGACGACGACCTTCTTGACGTCTTTGCCTTCGACCCATGCTGCGACCTCGGCAAGCGCCGCCGCCTGCACGACATCGGTGGCAGCGTCGGCCGCGACCACCACGCGCCCGCGCACCTTGCCGTTGACCTGCACGGCCAGCTCGATCTCGTCGGCCGCGGCTGCCGCCGCGTCGAAGACCGGCCAGGGCGCAGCATGCACTGAGCCATCGCGCCCAAGCACCGCACTCCACAGCTCCTCGGCCATGTGCGGGGTGAACGGCGCGAGCATCGATACCAGCCTCTCGCTGACGGCAAGCTGCAGCGCAGCGTCGCGCTCGGGCTCAGCCACCGCCTTGCGATAGTCGTAGGAGGCGTTCGTGAGCTCCATCATCGCGGCTATCGCGGTGTTGAACTGGAATCGCTCGATGTCGGTGGTGACCTTGCCGGTAACCCGGTGCATCTCGCGGAACAGCGCCTTGCCAGCGGCCTCCTCGGGAGCCTCAGTCGCGACGCTCGCGCCAACCCCGGCCTCATCAGCCGCATCGGCTACAAAGCGCCACACGCGTGCGAGCCAGCGGTACATGCCGTCGACGCCCTCGTAGCTCCACTCGAGGTCCTTGTCCGGCGGCGCCATGAACAGGATGTAGGCGCGCAGCGTGTCCGCTCCGTACTGGGCAATCATCTCCTCCGGAGCGACGACGTTGCCCTTCGACTTCGACATCGTCTCGCCGTCCATCTTCACCATTCCCTGCGTGAGCAGGTTGGTGAACGGCTCGGCGAACGTGACAAGCCCCATGTCGCGAAAGACCTTCGTGAAGAACCGCGAGTACAGCAGGTGCAGGATTGCGTGTTCGATGCCGCCGATGTACTGGTCGACCGGCATCCAATACGCCGCCTTCTCCTTCTCCCAGATTGCCGAGGAGTTCCTCGCGTCGCAGTACCGCAGGTAATACCAGCTGGAGCAGGTGAACGTGTCCATCGTGTCGGTCTCACGCCTCGCGGGTCCGCCGCAGCGCGGACACGTCGTCTCGTAGAACTCGGGATGATCCGCAAGCGTCTCGCCCTTGGTGACGTCAACGTTGTTCGGCAGCACGACCGGCAGGTCGCTCTCAGGGACGGGCACGAGGCCGCACGCCGGGCAGTGGACCGCAGGAATCGGATTGCCCCAGTAGCGCTGGCGACTGATGAGCCAGTCACGCAGTCGGAAGTTGATCGACTCGCGCCCCAGACCCCGGTCGGCGAGCCAGGCCGTGACGGCCTTCATCCCCTCGCTCGCTTTGCCGCCGGGCATGCCGGTGAACTCGCCGGACTGCACCATCACGCCATAGCCGTCGAACGCGGCGTCCCAAGGCACTTCGATTCGCACGCGCTCACGCGTGTCGAACAGCTCCGACAGCAGCGGGTCGCCCTCGGCCAC
>JAXMKZ010000014.1 GCA_034370385.1 Coriobacteriia bacterium | reverse complement strand
CTGCGATGCCATCGCCGCCAAGCTCAACTCACGGCCGCGGAAGCGGCTCGGATACCGGACCCCGGAGGAATGCTATGCACAATCGTAGGAAGGCCCTCAGAAAGGCTCAGTGTTGCGATTCAAACTTGAAGTCAGGTGCGCTACCCGTGCAGATTTACATCGAAGTCGCGTGAGGCTGCCTCAACAATGTCATCCCGGGTAGCCCCAAGCTCGTGAAAACGCGGCCCAATGACCACCGGATCAACATGGGCGCCGCATCGGTGCGCTGAGATCACCTGCTCCATCAGGACGAGAAGTGCGAGAGAAAGGACGAAGACGGACTTAGTTCTAGGAGGGACGTTTGAATACACGTACTTGCCATCCTGATTGGGCCTGACGAATTCCCTGAAGGTCTCTGTGCCGCCGTGAACATGAGCACAGAGCAGTCGGTACAGGTCGTACCATGCCTGTCCCGACTCACCGAGCCGCGACTCAGCAAGGTGATACCGCCGCTCTACGCTCGACTGATCCCAATCGCGTGCTATCTCGGTGACCTTCCATGGCTTGCCATTCCTATGCGGTGCGGTGGCGTCGAGCCGTGAAAGTCGATCGGTCACCTCTGCTTCCACTTGCTTGAAGTCGCGGGGTCGGTCACTGGGCAGATCGTCCCGTAGCCCCTTCAGCCGCACAACATCTTCGAACAACATCCACTTGGTGACGAGCGTCACTGGGTTCGTCGAGATGTAACGAAGGTCGATGGCCGCCTCCACGGCGGTCCTGAGGACAGGCTGTGCCTCGATGCTCAAGTTCTGCTCAGTGAGCAACTGGATGCAACGGCCGAGCCGACAAGATCTGTTTACGAAGTGCCTCGTGATCAATGGCACGAATGCGGGGTCCCAGTTATCGAAAGTGGGATCTGGCACTACGGCGACTAGTGGATGGCCGAACTTCGCGACCGTCAGCCACTGCTCCAGCCGGTCGAGTGAGCACCCCAGTTCAACCAGAAGACGTTCCGAGAGGTTGCCCACAACTGACTCCTCGTGCTGCATCTAACGTCTCGGCGCTTCAGCTGAAGCGCCGCCTCCAATTCAGTTCCAGCCCGAGAATACCGCACATGAGGCGGCGCTTTCTGCTGGAAGCGCTTGTTAGACCTCACTCGCCAGACCTCTCGCAGAGGATTCCTGCCATACATATTACCTTGACAGACATACTACTATGCGTCATGTTGCTTTCAGAAGGAGGTGCGGGGCATGGGCGAGACACCAATCAGCAGCGATCTCATCAGAGGTCACATCGACACCATAGTGCTTGGCCTCTTGAGCACCAGCGACCGGTACGGTTACGACATCTGCAAGCAGGTATCGCTTCTGTCGGACGGCGAGTACGAGCTCAAGGAACCGACTTTGTACTCAGCCGCACGACGCCTGGAGGGGCAAGGACTCATCCGCTCCTACTGGGGCGAGGAATCTCAGGGGGGCCGCCGCAAATACTACGCGGTCACGCCCGATGGCAGACAGGCCTACAAGCAGAATCTGGCCGACTGGAAGCGCGCACGCACGCTCATCGACCGCCTCGTCTCTGGCGAAGCCGAGAAGGAGTAATCATGGAAGCAATCAGGTACTACGTGATGGGCGCATTCCAAGGTGTGAAGGTCACGCCCGAGGTGCTCGAGCAGCAGGAGGAGCTCATCGCCGACCTTACGGCGAAGGTCGCGGACCTCGTCGCCGAAGGCAAGTCCGAGCAGGAGGCGCTCGGAGTGGCGATCGCATCCGTGGGCGACCTTTCAGCACTCGTCGCGGAGTTTGAACCCGAGGGCGAGTCAGCCGACCTTGTGCCCACGGCAACGGTCTTGGCAACCCGCTTGGACCTACATGTGATCGCCATCAGCGTTAGCATCGGCGCTGCGGTGATGATCGGCAGCACTGCGCTCGGGGCCTGGACGGAGCTGGTCCACCCTGGTGCGGGCTTCTCGTTGTTGGCGATGCTCGGACTCGGAATCTGGTGGGTTCGGGATGCGTATACGCGCTACGCGGAATCCCCGGAGGCCGTCGAGAATCGTGACCTCGTGTACAAGGCGCGGTTCCGCAAGGCGCTACTGGTGTGGGCGGGTATCGTTTTCGGGGCAACCCTACTCAACGGCCTCACCGGGACCGACTTCTGGTGCTGGCCGATATGGGTCGCGGGTGGCACCTGGGCGCTCACGGTCAAGATCGAGGAACGTCTGTCACGCCGTCCGGAGTTCCTCACACCTACGGAGCTCTCCGAAGCGCGGTGACGAGTTCCGGGACTCCGAGCGGTGGCGGGGTGTCTGTGTAGGTCTAACGTGTTTGGCTTAACCTGCGGCGCAGGCGCCCTCTGGTCAGTCTACCTTCTGGCCGTCAGGTTGAAGCCATTGTTCGACAGGCCGGGCACGAGGCCTACCAGTTGCTCAAGAGCGCAGTGCCGCCGATGAGCAACGCCGCGATCAAGTACACGCCGAACATCACTGCATAGAGCAGCAGGCCCACTGAAAGCATGTGGCCGTAGACCGCCCACGCGCGGGTCCAGAACTTCGGGCTGATCAAGTTTGACTTCGGTATGCGCGATTCAAGCGCGGCGATCCGCTGCTCAAGGTACGCGACGTATTCCGGGTCATTCCGGTAGCCCTGCGGCGGCAGCGGAGCGGTGGGCGGAGCGTACTGATCCATGGTTACCCCCGTTTCGACAACACGGACATCAGCATTCTGTTCAGGCTATCATCCAGCACTGACACTATTCGCTGCATGCTCTGTCGAACGCGTTAGGCATGAGCAGCGGCCCATACCTTCACTTCCGCATTCTAGCTTGCGCCGTCTGCTCGATGCCTTTGTTCGACCGACATCACTGCCTGGGCATCCACCGCGTCTTCCAGAGTCCATCGACTTTGAAGACGGCCCACCACTCGCCGGGCTCATCGACGCTCACCGCGTACGGCTCGCCTCCGGGTGGGGTCGTAGTTGCCCTATAGGCCACGCGGACCCGCGCAAGATCTTCAGCGTTCACCCTGACCTCGAGCACCCGGAAGTCCTCATAGGACTCGTTGGCCTCGATCGATTCACGTTCGGCGGTCTCGAAGTCCACTGACGGTGTGGCATACAGCGAGTACATCCGCTCCCAGTCCCCTTGATTGCCAGCGTCGATCAGAGCAAGGACGGCCTCGTCAGGCGAACGACCCGCGTCGTCGGTCAGCGCCAATGACGGGTCGTGTGGCGGTAGCTCCGCTCCACTGGAGGATTCCGTGCTCTGGGCCGGTGGCGATGCTGCGTCTGGTGTCGGCGTGGGGTCGGATCCGCCCGGAGAACAGCCGACAAGCAGCAGCGCGACTAGACACAAGACCAATCGTAGTCGCATGATCCCCCCGTTCTGTCGAACGTAGTTGCGCATGAGCGGCAGCCCAGCGCCTTCAGGTCAGTGTAGCTCGCGCTGTCCGCTCGATGCGCTTGTTCGACAGAGCAACTGCATGTCAGGAATGGGCGATGAGCATGCCGACAACATAGAACCCTATGGTCCCAACGACCCACAGCGCCGAAAGCCAACCAGCGGCAATGGGCAGCATCCAAACGTCACGCCATACAGGTTCAGAAGCACGCGCGGCCGCCCGCGCTTCAATGGCGGCGCCACCCGCTAGGAACGCACCCAAGGCGAGCACGGGAAGGATGAGCCAAGCCGCCGCCGCTAAGGTGTCCGACACCCAGACGATCCAGGCCATGAGGACGGCGGCCGTCAAGCCAAGGACCGCGCAAGTAGCACTTAGCCGACGAAACCTATCCACCACTCCCCCAAGGTGCCGAGTCTCGCTTCTGTCGAACACTGTTGCGCTTAACTTGCGGCCTACTCGCCGCACTTCCGCAGTGTAGCTCTTGGCCGTCAAGTTGAAGCGCTTGTTAGGCGGGAGCCCTACGGGACGTACTGTTCCTCGATGGCGACGATGGTGTCATCACGGACGGTGATCCAGTATGGCTGCGTGTCCGACCAGCCGGCTCGTTCGCCCTCCAGAATCACCGCGAACTCGTCAGGAGTAATCGCTGGAAGCGGCTTCGCCGCCTCCAGGACAACGACTCGGGCGTCGGGGCCGACGGGGAAAACCCACCTTCGCTTGTTCTGGTTCAGGATGTAGAAGCCGTTGGGGGGTTCGGCCCCTTCGAGCGCCTCAGCCTCGTCCCCGGTGATCCAGACGACGAAGTCGACGGTGAGCCGGAGCTCAGCTCCGTCACGATCGACGCCGGCGACGTAGGCCAGCTGCCGCCCCTCCTGACCTGAAGGATTCCCGGGCGATGGCGTGATGATCTCTGGCGTGGAGCTGTCAGTGAGTGAGGTGGTTGTGGCCGGATCTGCGCCGGAACAACCAAGCGTCGAGAAACCAACCAGGGCCAACGCGCTCAGCGTGGTCGTCAGTCGTTTCGACCACCTCATCTAAGCCCCTCTCCGCCTAACGTGTTGCGCATGACCAGCAGACCGGTCCCGCGCACCTCCCGGGCCGAGCATACCTCACGCGCCGGTTTGTCTGCGTCGATGCGCCTGTTAGGCCGGTTCGCCTAGTGACCTTGGTCGTTGACCAACCATCTCCCTGAGGGGTCCCTGACCACTATCACATCGAACTCATCTGACAGCACTTCGTCGCGCGGCTCAGGAAGCCGGCCGGTGACAGTTAAGACGGCGATCCGCGTGAAACCCTCGCCGTCGTACTGGGAGATGAGCTCCTCTGTGCGGATCCACCGACCTCCTTCCGCGATCGACTCGACCTCGAAGCCCTTCCAGCGCCTGAGCTGTTCACGGTTCTGTGAGTAGACGCGGCGTCTACTCTCGGTCACGGTGTCGTCGAGTGTCTCGAAGTCAGATGAACCCAAGGCCTCAAGATGACGCCCTACAACCCGTGTGGCCTCACTCAGCTCCTCCGAGTTGAGCTCGGCCGTCAACCGGTCGCTGGCTCCACCTGGCAACACGGCCCTGGCGGGAGTCGTCTGCTCCATTGGCTGCTGACTGCAGCCCGAAACAAGAATGCCAAACGCAGCAAGTAGGCCCAGCGACAGTCCTGCAGCCAGGCGCCAGTATCTGATGGGAATCCACGGAGACACGGATCGCCCCTCACTCGGCCTAACGTTGTTGCGCATGACCCGCAAACCGGCCCTGCGCAATCGCCACCCGAGCTTACCTGACGCGACGGTTTGTCGGTGTCGATGCGCTTGTTAGCCACCGAATCGACGAGGCCGCCTCACTGGTACCACAACAACAGAATGTAGGTGGGGACCGACAGGAACGCAGCACACCCAAGCACAGTGCGCACTCTGCCCGACAACTCAGTGGGGCGGGTCAGCAGGAGAACGACTCCGGTTGCAGCCATTGCTGCCGCCAGGGGTGGGGCGATCGCAAGGAACGCCCAGGCGACCTCAGACGGCCAGAATCCCTCGCTCGTAGCCCAGGCCGCAAGCGCCAGGCCGCCGATGACGGAGGAGACGGCCGTGCCAGCACGTAGAAGCCAGCGACGAGCCGCAGGGGTCCGAGCCCCAAGTGCCGGCAGGAACGTCGCTGCACACATGGCCGCGCCAGCCAGCAACACAATCTCCAAGAGTAGGGCCCCCTTCTCGTGTGGCTAACGTTGTTGCGCTTAACCCGCGAGCCAACAGCTTACCGCGCGAAGCGCCGTGACGCTCCTGCGAGTCGGGTTGAAGCGCTTGTTACGCGTCATCCAGCGCTTACTGGTATCGAAGACCGTTGTGGTCAATCCAGCCGGGCTCATGGGTGCCGTCTGGGTCGTGGTGGGTCCAGTGGACCACCCCGCCCTCCCCATTCCACTCGTACTGGCCATGGAACTTGACGCCGTCGCCGACGGCGAGCGTGTCGATTCGAGGCGCGATGTCGATGTTGTGCGCGATGAGCAGCGTCTGACCCGAAGCAAGCTCAACGATGAAGCGCTGGTGGCGGCCGCCGGTGTTGTCGTCTGGCAGAGTGCGGATGACCGCACCGGTCCCGGTGACCTGGATACCGCTTTGCCCATCACGAAACGCCACCGAGAAGACGCTGTCACTCGAAGACTCAGCGGTGCGCCCGGCCACGCAACCGGGCAGAAGCGCGACAGCGAGCAGCAGCGGAACAAGTCGTCTGAACACGCGTCCTCCACCCGAGAACAGTCCGGCACAGGTCCTAATGAACGCCTAACGTCGGGCGCTTCAGCCGCGCCCGCTGACTGACATGGTAGCCGAGGACTGGCGAAGTCGGCTGGAAGCGCTTGTTAGCGTGGCGCCCGCAGGTCATCCGTGCGGTCGCTGATCGCGAAAGACGCGCACCGAGACCTCACCCGACGATGCATCCGAGTGCACACCCCCGAAGGACTCCAGGCGTGCACGACGGATTTCGTTGCGAGGAATGACAAGTCAGTCGCGGCGGAGCCGGCGGACGGTCGCAACCCAGGTCAAAGCAGCGTCGCGGCCGAGCGGATGCGGTGCGAGGAGTCGCATCGCGCGCACGAGCGGATGGATGTGGCGCGCCGGTCG
>JAXMKZ010000013.1 GCA_034370385.1 Coriobacteriia bacterium | reverse complement strand
TGCGCAAACAGGCTCCGAAACGCGCCAAGAAATTGACCTGAAGCCGATCACTCTGGTACTGCTGACCAAGACACGCGTCGCTTCGCTCCGGAAGTGATCGCCTTCGGCGGAATCGGTGTCCAAGGTGAGCGGAATCCGCAGCTCGGCGCATCTTCGAACGTTCGGAGTGGTAAGCGGCCGAGCCGCAGTGTCTTCGGACTCGTCGTCGAGGCCCCCCGTGATCGTCCTAACAAGCGCTTCAACTTGGCGGCCAAGAGCTACAATGCGGAAGTGCGGCGAGTAGGCCGCAGGTTAAGCCAAACACGTTAGAACGACCCTGCAACCATCCCGTCCCGAAGGTTCTCTCGGGCCTCAGGGTGTCACCAATTGCACCAATTGTGGTACAGTCCTTGCGTAGCTGAATCCGCCGACAACAAACCAGTGCTCGTTGTGGTGTTCTTCAAGACCGCGTCGGACAGAGAGCCCGTTCGTGAGTGGCTGCTCGACCTTGCCCCGGATGCTCGGAGAGCGATCGGCTATGACATCAAGACGGCGCAGTATGGTTGGCCACTCGGGATGCCGCTCATCCGCAAGCTCGAACGGGATCTGTGGGAGGTCCGCTCTGACTTGCCGGCGGGCATCGCGCGCGTGATGTTCACCGTCGAAGAGGGCCACATGGTTCTATTGCACGGGTTCGTGAAGAAGTCGCAGAAGACGCCGGCGGCGGACCTGAAGACGGCACGGCAGCGACTCGCTGAACTGAAGGGAGCGAAGTGATGGACAAGAAGCATATCGGAGGCGACTTCGACGACTTCCTGCGTGACGAGCACATGCTCGACGACGCTGAGGCGGTCGCCGCCAAGCGCGTCATCGCGTTCCAGATCTCTCAGGAGATGGAGCGTTGCCACATCACCAAGACCGACATGGCGCATCGCATGGGTACGAGCCGGCCGGCGCTCGATCGGCTGCTCGATCCCACGAATCCGTCGGTGACTCTGTCGACGCTGGAACGTGCTGCATCGGCGGTTGGCAAGCGACTCAAGGTTGAGCTGTCAGCGTAGCGTTTGCGTTCTAACAAGCGCATCAACCCCACGCGCAGAAGCGCTCGGTTATGCTGGAATCGCTCGGCGCGCGGGTTATACGCAACACGTTCGATTCACACAGGGAGATATCGACCTGAACGCGGTATGATTGTTGTGACGACACGAATTAGAGAGGTGAGGCGCACATGACGATTGACGAGCTCAAGCGTGAGGCGATGCGCCTCGCTCCGACAGAGCGCGCCGACCTCGCTCGGCAGCTGCTGGTCAGTCTCGACGAACTGTCCGAGTCAGAGGTCGAGCGCCTGTGGCTTGAAGAGGCAGAGCGCCGCCGCCACGGCGTCGAGTCCGGCGCCACGAAGCTGATTCCGGCGGACGAGGTTTTCGCTCGGTTGCGCGCGAAGCGCCCCGCGTGACCGATTTCATCTCCTTCGAGCCCTCCGCCGAGCGCGAGTTGGAGGAAGCTGCGGATTTCTATGACTTGGAGTCGCCTGGACTTGGCGCGAAGTTCATCGATGCGGTCAAGATGGCGCTGTCCGAACTTGTCGAGTTCCCTGAGTCGTGTCCGATCCTTCTCGGCGAGACGCGCAAGCTCGTCCTCGATCGCTATCCGTACTCGGTCCTGTACTGGACTGACGGTAAGCACATAGCGGTGTCGGCCGTCGCCCATCAGGGTCGTCGGCCCGGCTACTGGCAAGACCGCACCTGACCGGCTGCGTGGAATCGAACAAAGGCATCGACGCAGACAAACCGGCCGTGTGAGGTATCCTCGGCTTGGAATCTGGCGTGGCCGGTTTGCTGGTCATGCCTAGCACGTGCGTTGGGAATAGCCGCGTCGCCGTGTGCGGGCCCGTTGCCTCACGTAAGAATGTCGTCGAACGTCACCTTCGTTGACTCATCATAGATGTCGTCGAAATCGGGTGCCTGCACCTCCCTTCTCCTGATCGATTCCTTGAGTGAGACGAGCTCATAGAGACGACGCTGCCGT
>JAXMKZ010000012.1 GCA_034370385.1 Coriobacteriia bacterium | reverse complement strand
CGATTACGGTCAGGGGCCGAAAAGTGTTCGGCTTGCCACCGTTACGGTGTTCGACTTCGACCGTTGGAGTGTTCGACTTGCGGCGTTACGGTGTTCGACTTGCACCGGAATGCTGTTCGACTTCGACCGGAATCCACATCTTCACCGAGACAGCCGAGCGAATGACGCGCGGTGGCTCGGCGCCTCCCACCGCCACCGATTCTCCTGCAACGCAACGGCCGGGTAGCGCAGCAAGCAATTCGTCGGGAGCGGGTTTCGTACTGCGTCCGCCGCCACCATCGAGCGACATCTTCCGGCCGACCTTCCCCGCGGCCGCTGACTCGGGAGCGATGCCGATTGTGGCTGCCGTGTCGCCTCACCAAGCGCTCTCGGACAGCGTATCGCCTGCGGCTGAGGTTGGGCCGCCCAAGACGACGCCCCCGAAGAAGAGGCAGCTACTGGTTATCGGTGGTGCGATGCTGGCTATCATGCTGGTCTTGGCATTTGCATCGGTCGTGATGGACTCAAGCGCGGATACGGCAGGTCAGGAGCAGCTGGCCCTGAATAACGACAACGGCGACACCGTGGGTGGCGAAGCGAGCGCGGAAGACCCAGCCGCTGATGCGTCCGAGATCGAAGAGCCAGGCCCTCTCAGTGATGACGGGAGCTACCAAGCGCTTACGGACTCCTGGAGTACCTTCTCGGAACTCAACGAGGCATACGGCCCGCCCCAGTCCGACGATACGGTGCCCGCCTACGGGTGGCTCAGAGACAATTTCGGGCCGATGATTACCGGCAGTCCCACTCAGCGCCGTGCCCTCGCCGACGAGGCGGCCGAGTACACCGAGCTGTTCCGCGCGGCGAAGCTGCAACTGGAGGAGCTGCAGGTGTCGCCAGCATACGTCTCCGACAGGGATCAGCTACTGGCGATCTACGAGATTGCGACACGACGCGCGGATTCCTATGAGCAGATCTCGGACTACGCTATCGACCACAGGATTGAGGAGTGGCGCGCGCTTCAGGCGGAACTTGGCACGAAGGAGATGAAGGTCGAGTTGCTGGGTGCGCTCAGCTCGTACTCACCGCCCTCGACGCCCTAGGAGGACGCGTTATGCCGCAGGGTACTGGGATTGGCGAGGCTTCCGCAACAGGAGGCAGGCCCCGTCGGTTGCGGAGCAGGCGGCTAAGGGGCCACGACCACGCCACAGTGTGGCTCATGCTTCTGCTGGCTGGAGGTTCGCTCTCGGTGACTTCGTGCGATCCGTCCTACGAACCATCGAGGACGCGCGGATAATCACGTGGCGAGAGCACGGCAATTGAAGAAGCATCCCGCGGCATGGGGTCAGCAGTCGCAACCCCTACCAATGAGGACTCGTCGGCGGTGCCCGCGACTCGTGTTGTTGCTGCGGGAATTCCTACCGCACGTGAGACCCGGGAGGTCGTGATTGCTTGGCAGCCTTCTCATCAGGCGGACACGGGCGGTGCCGGCTGGAAGGAGTACCACATCTGTGGCGATATAGCGGACCGCGCGATTGACGAGCTGACGGAGTTTGAGCACGTCAAAGCTTGGGACACGAAACACGGACTAACTGGCACAAACAACTACCGTCCTCATCCGACCAACACGAAGGCCTTCGACCGAGAAGTCAAACTGGCAAATCGAGCGAATGCTGATGTCTTCATCGCAATCCACAATGACGGCGGAGCGCCAAGCGGCATCCTGGGGGAGTGCATGGGCTCCGACCGCAAGAGCAAGGCGTTGTGCAAAGCGCTGGTGAAGGGTCTGTCAGCGCGGCTAGAAATGGACAACCGCGGCGTCAGAGAGGTCCGGATCTACAGTCTCGAGAAGGTGCGGAATCATGCGGAGTATCGGTGCCTACTCGAAGTGGGCGACAACGCCGCCGATCGCGCGTTCCTCGAGAGTCCGGACGGCCGGCAGAAGGTCGCAGAGGCCATTGCCGAAGTGATCAGGGACTTTGAGTTCGACTAGTGGCAACCACATGGCCTTCGGTGGCGGGGGAATCGGCGATACCGCCTGCTCGGCCGGTGAGCAGGAAGTCGATGCGGCTCGAGGTGTAGGGGACGCCGAACTCGATGGCGACGCCGCAGCCGTCGGGGATCTCGGCGGTGTTGAGCACCTTGTACATGTACTGCATCGAGTTGGTCCACGAGCGGACTGCGGATTCCGCTCACCTTGGACACCGATTCCGCCGAAGGCGATCACTTCCGGAGCGAAGCGACGCGTGTCTTGGTCAGCAGTACCAGAGTGATCGGCTTCAGGTCAATTTCTTGGCGCGTTTCGGAGCCTGTTTGCGCA